>CAYNKM010000104.1:0-6590 GCA_964397795.1 uncultured Desulfovibrio sp.
CTATTGTAAGGAAACAGGTTATTTTAATTTGCTTCTTCTTGCGAATACGGTATTAAGACATAAAAGGAAATTTGTTATTATATTTTAAGTATGTATATTCATCCGATGTCTTTAAGCGCAAGAGGAAAGGGTAAATACAGGATAGGGGATAAGTAAATTGGGGGAAAGTTAATTTTATTTCTAATTTAAAGACAGCGGTTCATTCCGATTTTTTATTTTCAGCAGCCTTGTTTTCCTGAAGTAAAAAAACCAGGATTGTAGAAAGAAATAGACAAATGGTGAAAAAAATGTCCGCATAGAAATATGAACCACATAAATCATAGGAGATGCCCATAGCTGGAAAGCCGAATGAGCGGATAAGAATAAAAATTGTAATAAATTTGTAATAGGGTAAAAAGTTGTCCGCGCCAAAATAATAAGAAGTCAAAGCAGGAAGGACAACCCAAAGGCCTCCTATACTTAAGCCAAAAAGTACGCCAAGGGCCAGCATGGTTATAAAGCTTGGCGGTAAAAAAGTTATACCCATACTTAAACAGGCCCAGATCATTAGAAGCCGCGCCGCAAAGATTGGGGTAGTAATATCACAAATATATCCCCAGAAAAATTTGGCAAAAGTTCCGCAAAGGGCGGCAATGCTTGCGAGTAGCATGGCGGTATAGTCGCCCAGACCGATGTCGGAAAATCTTGGTTTGGCCTGGCTGAAAAAACCGGCCCCTGTCATTAAAGCCATACCGAATGCAATGCCAATACTCCAGGCAGACCAGGCATGAAATAATTTGTCCCAGCTAATGTTTTTGGTTTTTTTAATCTCAATATGCTGTTCCTCGCCATCGGGAAATAATCCAAGCAGGGCAGGGGATCTTCTCACCAGCTTCCAGCAGATGGGAGAAAGCAGGCATATACAAAGACCCAAAGAAATATAAGCTAGCGCTATTCCGAAATGTTTAATTAATAAAAGGGCAATAAACGGCAGAACAACTCCGGAGAAAGAGGTGCCGGAAGTAGCGACACCCAGGGCAAGGCCGCGATGTTTTATAAACCAGTTGCTCATGAGGGCGCTTGCCCCAACTGTGCAAAATTGGGATGAGACCCAGAGAATGATTGTAAGGAGGGTATAGATCAGGATATTATTTGTAAGTCCCATAAAGCAGCAGGAAATGCCGGCAAAAAGTGTGGAGATGGTCATCAGGAAGCGCAGGGAGTATTTTGCCGAGACAGCGGCGGCCCAGGGCATGGCGATCTGGCCGATAAAGGCCGCAATACCCAGGCCAGTGTTAAGAATTCCTCTGCTCCAGCCGTTTGTGGCGCACAGGGGCTCCATAAAAGCGTTCATGCAATAGAGACACGCGCCCTGTAAAAGCAGATTGATAAACAGGGAAAGATAGCTGAGTTTCCAGCCATAGAAGATAGGCATAAAATATAATATTTATTTTAAGTTATAGGGAAAGCGGAATTAATATATTTTGGCTCTGTTCAAACCGTGTGTTGTTTTTCTGGGGGATGACAACTTTTGTGAACGAAAGTTTTCTTCCCCAGACCCCCTTTTTCAAAAAACTTTTAATCTTTTAGATATAACCTATTGAAAAAATTGTACTTTGTTAAAGTTTAAAACTTTCTTTATCATCAATAGATAATTTTAACACAGCGTATATTTTAAAAAGCGGACAAATATGTATTAATCTGTAGCCATCTTTTTAAACAAAATCTGCCGCCTGATTTTCAATATTAGCAGCAGATTTTGTTTAATATATATTTTACCAGGTTTCTGGTATCCAGGATATAAAATCCTTATTTCCGTTATATACTGCTGTACCATAGGTATAATATCTGCCTTGAGGAGAGTTGGAGGCTATTTTCACCGTAACCTCTCTTGGCATATAACCCTTATCAACATAAGTACGGGCAACCATGCCGCTAATATAACTGGCAAAGTTTTGCGCCTGAGCCGCTGTCAGCGGACCATTGGGAAAAACTACAGAAATGGTCGCGGTCTTGGGATCCGCCTGCAAGGTATAGGCTGGCATTCCGAATATATGACCCAGGCCGGAATGAACAGCCGCGGAGGTTATGAGTTGGGAAACCGGAGCATTAAAAATGTTTCGAGCGGCCCTGTCTTCCCTTTTTTGAGCGCCCATAAATGTAAATAGAATGGCTATAAGGATTATGAAAGAAACAATTATGAATATTTTTTGCCCAGTAGTAATTTTTGTGGGAATGGATTCCAGAACACTGGCCGGGATTACCTCTTTTCCACAATAAGGGCAGTTTTTAAGGGACTCATCAATTCTGGCGCTGCAATCGGGACATCTTGCCATAATAAAATAACCTCCGCTGGATAGGCATTCTTTCAGGAATATCAAATAAAATTATATAAAATGGAATTACAAAAATTAAGCGAAAAATGGTTATAATTTTCTGGAATATTATTCCCTTGGCATAGAAGTGGAATATACAAGATTTTTAGCCGCCTCATTTGTTGCCGGAGCGTCTTTAAAGGCTTTTTCCGCTTTGGCAATAAAAGATTCAAAATCATATACGTCTTCTCCTGTCCCGGGAAGTACGGTTACAGATGCGGGCACAGGCTGGAAAGTTTTTAAATTCTCTCCAGATTTGTTAATTATGCTATTTAAAGCTTCCATGCTCTGGGTATAATAATTAATTTTTACTTCTCTTTTATTTCCTTTGCTCCATAATTCAAACCATAATACGGAGGCAGGGGGTATTCCATTTTCCGGATATTCTTCCATTTTCCAGTTCAACCCCAAAAGTCCTCCAATATTTGCAATATTGGTATCATGGCCCACAAAAATAACAAGTTTGGCATCATTTACTTTTTGATCCGAATGTTTCCCTTGCAGGGCCTGGGTCATTTCGCTTAATAAAAATCCTCCCCTGGCCCATGCAATTTGAGGAGTTCTATTAACCACGTCAAAAATGGTTGTGTGTATTGGCAAAAGTTCCTTTAAAATTCGGTTGTTTACCATTCCCCAGCCCGCAGCTTCGCCGGGCCATTCGCCATATTCAAGAAGAAAGATTTCCGCAATATCAGAAGCGATGGACATGGCGCCAACCAGTTTTACATCAGTTCCGTCCGAAGAGACACTTATGGCGTTGGGCAGATCGGAAAGGGAACAGTCAGCTGAAAAGCTGAATCTTGCGCAGACCTGGGGCGAAGGAGACCCCGTAATACTTTCCATGAGGTCCAACTGCCTGGAGAATCTTTCCTGCAAGGCGCCCAGCCCCCCATGCGTTTCCGTCATAATATCAGTTGCGGTTTGGGCGGGAGAAAAATGAAACAGGCCGGCCTTGACGGGATGAAAAAGTGGGTCAATTTTCTCATTCAATACTGCATAACTCAAAGAGCAGCCCGGGCCAAGGCCCTGAATCATCGCATAGGCTGTCGCCCGTGTTCTTTCATCACTATCGGCTCTAATATATATGGAATCAGGTTTTGGGCAGGTATTTTCGGGGATAATACCTTTTTCTGCAAGTATGGAATGGAAATTTTTCCACATTGCGGTAACAAGACTTGCGCCGCGCTGGGTCAAATCCCCCTTTTTTACAGGCCAGACTGGCCAGGGTTTTTGACTCCAGGAATGAAGGACTTTATGGCTTTGAGTGGGCGCGCGCACTCCATGCCTGGAAAGGGCAACAATCTTTAATAACTTGCCTTCTCCATCATCCTGGGCATGGATTATTACATCAGGGCTAAAACACAGGAAAAATAAAAGAATAAATATAATAACCCGCATCAAAATCCTCCTGGGAGATAAGAAAGTTCAATTATTTTTTCAGTTTGCCTGTCTTAATAAAAGCGGGGAGTTTTTGCGCAAGGTAGAGGCCCAAATTTTGCACAAGCCGGCTTTCAGCCGCGACGAGAATATCATAATCAGCCCCGTTCACCTTTTCCTTAGCGGAAAAAATGCCTCTGCCTAGAGCATTGTCCTGTCTGTCCAGAAGCGTCCAATAACATTCCAGGACCGCATTTTCGTTGAAGTTTCCGTCAAGTCTTTGTACATCCAGCAGTAAAACATAGTCTCCCCTTTCCTCCGTGCTTGAGGGAAGAACATTTATCCCTTTTTTCATAAGAGGCGCTGTTAGGACCTCCTCGATGACCCTGCGTACCCCATTTCCCACAGGTTCAGCCCAAAGGTGAAATTCCGCGAGAATTAGCCTGGTCTGTCCGTCAACCCTGCTTACAATATTATTCCGATTTAGATAGGCGGGAGTATCAATCTGGCTGACCCTTAATGTTGTTTCGGGCATGTTTTCCAGTTGCAACGCCCCCAGGGAGCTTTCCAGAAGATAATATCGGGTAGGAGCGCTTCGACCGCAGGAACAGAGAAAAGAAAGAAGAATGAGCGGGAAAATAATATATACCAATTTTTTCATTATCTTGTCCCCTGTCTTCCCTTGATAAGGGCTTCCGGATTTCTTTCCAGCATATCGGCAAAATTACGGAGAGAACGGGCGGCGGCAGCCGCATCCTTAAGCAGACGTCGTAGTTCGTTCATGGTTGGGGAATCCCGTCCTACGGCATATTCGGCGCAACTGGCAACCTTGCCAATGGCATTAGAAACGTTGGCCAGGCTTTGCATGGCATCCGTAAATGATGAAATCGCGCCTGGAATTTCTGTTTGAATTGAACGGGTGGCTTTGTCCACCTGTTCCATCACATCTGAAAAAGACTTGCGGACTGCGGGATCGGTAAAAAAGGAACCCATGGAGTCAAACGCATAACCAAACTTGTTCAGGGCTTCCTGAATTTGCCCTTCGCCAACCGCTTCTGTAATATTATTTAATATTGTAGTCAGGGAATCGGCAATTTTTTCCAGCGGCAAGCGGGAAAGAGTTCTCTGCAAGGTATCTATGGGTGAGGGAATTGTGGGAATTTCCCATTCAGGATCGGAAGAGCGGAAATTAATCCGCGAGTTGGGGAAAAAGTCCAGTTCAATTCTGGACTGACCTGTAATGAGGCTTGCCATTTGTAGACGCGCTCTTAATCCCCTCTCTATCATTTTGCGTATGATTAATGCCTGGCCTTCCTCGGAAATTATATCGCCATCCGCTCGGATAAAACTGGTATCATCAATACTTACTATTACAGGAATCGTTATATTACTGTCCCTGGAATTGACCACCATGCTAATCCGGGTAACCGAGCCCATAGGCACGCCCCTGAACACAACGGGAGCGCCAATTGACAGGCCGCTTACGGAGCCGTCAAAATACATCGTATATTTAAGAGAATTGGTAAAGATTTTTCCACTTCCCAACAGGATCAGGCCGGCAATAAAAAGAGCCAGTCCGCCCAAAACAAATATGCCCACAAGGGTTTTCTGTTTTCCCGACGCCATAGGATTCTTTTGATTTTATACTGTTTTACAGATCTTTATACCAGCCGCCTCTGGTCAGAAAATAAAGCGCGTCTTTCTGGGTATCCGGGTTTTTTACAAGTTCGGAAGGATTGCCCATAGCCGTTACTGTTCTTGTATTGACATCCAGAAAAATACTGTTTGTACCAATGCTGAAAATGCTTGCCAGCTCATGCGACACAATTACGAAGGTAGCGTTCAGGGAGTCACGTAATTCCTGAATAAGCTTGTCAAGCAGACTGGAACTGACAGGATCCAGCCCTGCGGAAGGCTCGTCCAGAAAGAGGATTCCTGGATCCATTGCAAGCGCCCGCGCCAGACCAGCCCTTTTTGCCATGCCTCCGCTGATTTCAGAAGGATAATAGTCCTCAAAACCAGCAAGTCCCACCAGAGAAAGTTTTAGTGAAGCCAATTCAGAAATTTCAGAATTTGACAAATTGGTATATTGCTGAAGTGGCAGGGCAATATTCTGGGCAAGGGTCATGGAACTCCACAAAGCGCCGCCCTGGAAGAGGACGCCCGCTCCCTGCATAACTTTTTGGCGACTTTCCGCGCTTGTGCCCCAGAAATTTACATTGCCAAAAAAAATCTCTCCCGATATGGGGGCTTTAAGGCCTATCAAAATATGAAGGAGGGTACTCTTGCCACACCCTGATCCGCCCATTATAAAAAAAATATCACCCTTTTGGACATTAAAACTTACATCACGCATCAAGACAAATGATCCGTAACCTGCCTCAAGATTTTTAACAGAAATCAGGGCTTCCTTACGGGATTGCTGATTATATTCTTTTTCCAGATTAAGCCCCATGTCAGACCTTTAATATATTGCAGATGACAGTAATAATGGCAGTCATGACTATAATGCCCACAATTGAGGAAACCACCGCGCTTGTGGTGGTTTCTCCCACTGCCAAAGCACTTCTGCCGCATCGCATTCCATGATAACAACCAGCGATTGCTATTACCACGCCAAAAACCGCACTATAAACAAGACCAATAATTGCCTGTTTAAAGTGGACCATATGAATGGTGGCGTTTATATATTCCATGGGATTCAGGCCCAGCATTATTGTCCCCACGAGATAGCCGCCAAGAATGCCCATCAGATCCGCGTATAAAGTCAGGATAGGCGTCATTATGGTCAAGGCGAGCACGCGGGGAATAACAAGAAAATCAACTGGAGAAATTCCCAGCACCATGAGAGCGTCTATT
>CAYNKM010000105.1:0-6515 GCA_964397795.1 uncultured Desulfovibrio sp.
GAAGCTTTGGACAGCATTAATCGCAGGGAGGGAAAGGGAACCATCTTTTTTGCTTCCCAGGGCCTGAAAAACGCGGACTGGCACATGAAACGGGAAAGGTTGTCACCTGCCTGGACTACTGATCGGCATCATTTATTAAAAGTCGGCGGCCTTCCCGGAGAATTTGTCTGCAAGCTTGAAAAGGAATAGTTACCTGTTTTTTCCTTCCAGGGCCAGTCTGGCTTCGTCCGGATAGAGGGCGAGAATATTTTCCATATACTCATTAAATTTATTCTGCAGGATTGCCTTGCGGGCGTCCCTGACCAGACGAAGAAAGTAGCTAAGGTTGTGAATGGAATTAAGCCGGAATGATAATAATTCCTGGCTGGTAAAGAGATGTCGTAGATAGGCCCGCGAAAAATTCCGGCAGGTGTAACAATCGCAGGCAGAATCCAGAGGATTCTGGTCTTCCATGTATTCTCTTCTTTTTATATTAATCTTTCCGGAAGAAGTATATAATGTTCCATTACGGGCATTACGGGTGGGTAGAACACAGTCAAACATGTCTATGCCGGCGGCAATACCAAGAATTATATCAACAGGTGTGCCAACCCCCATTAAATATCTGGCCTTATCGGAAGGTAACAGGGGCGCGCAGCGGGCCAGATGATAGTGCAACTCGTCCTTGCTCTCGCCTACCGACAGGCCGCCTATCGCGTATCCGTCAAAATCAAGGGAGCAAATTTCCTCTATTGATTGTTTTCGCAAGTCGGTAAAAAACCCCCCCTGGGTTATACCAAAAAGAAGATTTGGCCCTTCGCGGTAGGCTTCCCTGGATCTTTTGGCCCATTTATAAGTCAGGGCTATGGATTTTTCAGTATATTCCCGGCTGGCGCCATAGGGAACGCATTCGTCCAGAACCATCATAATATCGCTGCCAATGTTTTGTTGGATCTCAATTACTTTTTCCGGACTGAAAAAATGTTTAGATCCATTAATATGGGAGCGAAATTCAACGCCATCGTCAGTAATTTTACGCAGGGAATTCAGGCTGAAGATTTGAAATCCTCCGCTATCGGTCAGGATTGAGCCTTGATAGGAAGCAAACTTGTGCAGGCCGCCAAGATTTTTAATAAGCTGGTCGCCGGGCCTTAAAAAAAGATGGTAGGTGTTGCCAAGGATGATGGGCGCTCCCACTTTTTCAAGATCATCAGGCGCGATCGCCTTTACTGAAGCGACTGTCCCGACGGGCATAAAAATAGGTGTTTCTATAATACCATGCGCTGTTTTTAGAATTCCGGCCCTTGCCTGTCCGTCGCTGTGTTCCAGAGTATATGCGCCCATTTGCCAGCTGCCCTATTTTATAAAGTGATCCATAAAATCGCAGTTTTCAAGTTTTAGCAGGGCTTTTTTCATTTCCGCTCCTCCGCCATAAAAACCAGTCTCACCGCTTGATCTGATAACGCGATGGCAGGGAATAATTATCCAGATTGGATTACGCGCCATGGCGTTGCCTACGGCGCGGGCAAGCATTCGTCCCTTTTCAGTCCCGTGCATGGCAAGTTTTGCAAGATATCCGTAAGATACGCAATAACCATAGGGGATTTTTATCAGAGTATGCCAGACCCTTTCCTGAAAAGCCGTCCCTTTTGCCCTGAAATTGAGGTTTTCAACGGAAGGATTTTTTCCGTCAAAATAGGCGTCCAGCCAGTCAAACACGTCCCTGACCGGAGCGGTTTCACAACTTTCGGAAATGACGGTTTCAGAATTATAAAATCTCAAAGCGGTCAGTGCGTCTCCGCTAAAATCAAGATGTATCGGCCCAAGTGGGCTCTTAAAAATGACTTTCACTATATTCCAGACCTTTTTATTGAAGTTTACGAGGATTTATTCCATACCTGCGCATTTTTTCATACAGGGTTGCCCGACCCATTTTTAACTTCCTCGCGGAAGCCGCTACATTGCAATGACTGGACAACAACGCATTTCTAATGGCTTCCGCTTCCACTTCCGACTTGAGACTGGCAAGCTCGCCTTTTTCAGAAATATTCCTGTTTTTTCCCTGGGCCATGCCTGGCATTGTTTCCGGAGGGAAGTCTGATATTTTAAGAATATTACCAAGCCGCATAATCGCGGCGTGAACAACCGCGTTATGCAATTGCCGGACATTGCCTGGCCAGGAAAATTGCTTCATCGCTTCTTCTGTCTCCGGCGCAAAGGAAACGTCCGAAAGCTTCATTCTCCTCAATATATAATTGGCGATTGGCATAATATCATCGGGCCTTTCGCTCAAGGGCGGTATTTCCAGGACAAAAGTGTTTATACGGTAATATAAATCTTCCCTGAAACTGCCGTTCTTCATCATGGCGGAGAGATTCCGGTTTGTAGCGGCCAGCAGACGAAAATCCACCTTTCTGGAGGAGACGGATCCCAGGCGGCATATTGTGCGGGTCTCCAGAACGCGCAACAATTTGGCCTGGATATCGGGCGGCATTTCTCCGATTTCATCCAGAAAAAGGGTTCCCTTGTCGGACAATTCAATCTGGCCCATTTTTCCATCCTGTCTTGCCCCGGAAAAAGCGCCCCTCGCATAGCCAAAAAGTTCGGATTCAAATAAATCGCCAGGAATTGTCGCACAATTTATACACACAAGCGGACCGTTTGCCCTTGAGCTTTCTGAATGGATCGCATGGGCAAAAAGTTCTTTCCCCGAACCGGTAGGACCCAGAATAAGGACAGGTTCGTCAAGTCTGGCAAAATTGCGAGCCTGACGCTTTAAGGAATTTATTTCCCTGCTCTCTCCAAGAATACTGGCAAAACTGTACTGGGCGCCAAGGCTGGCCTCTATTTTTTTCTTGTACTGGGATAACTTGCGGCCCAGTTTTTCTATTTTGGAAGATAATTTATGAAGATCTTCGGGATCGCGAAAAATAGCCTGGGAGATCATTCCGGCGATCTGCCCTTCCGAATTTCTGACAGGTAACCTGTTGACAATTACCGGCTGGGATTTTTCCCCGCCCAAGTTACACAGTTCTCCCATCTCCGCCACACCTGAATCCATGACCAATCTTGCGCGGGAATGCGGTATTATTTCCAGAATATTTTTACCAAGCATTTCCGAGGGAAGTTTTCCAGTAAGAGACGCATAGGCCTTGTTGACAAAACGGATAATTCCCGCAGCATCGCAAAAAAGAATGCCCATGGGCAAACCATTTAGAATAAGCGAAGCGGTCTCTGCAAAATCGCATTGATTATGAAACATGATCTTTTATAGCAAATTCAGGACATAAGGGAAACGGGAATGGAAGAAAAACGGGCTTTTATACCAGGCCTTATGCCAGGCGCTTCAGGAAAACCCAAAGCGTCCGCGCCATTTACCGTACAGAGCCTTAAAACCAGATCAAAGGGAAGATCAAACTGTTCTTTTAAATACAAAGCCTCGTTTAAAACGTTTAAATCAACGTTGGAGCACAATCCATCTGTTCCAAGACATATTCTGACCCCTTTTTCAATATAGGATTTAACTGGAGCGGTGCCCACCTTTAAATTTTCATTTGAACGCGGACAGAGACAAACCGCGGCCTCCCTTTTAGCCAGATCTTCTATCTCTTCCTTTTCAAGATGGATACAGTGGACAAACAGGGAATTTCTGTCAACCAGATCCGCCTGTCTGGCGACTTCATAAGGCGTTGCCCGATAGGGTTTCCATCCGGCGGGAATGACATTCGAAGAGTAAATGTCAAATAAATCTCCATATCCTCCTTGGAGACATTGACCTTCTTCAACCGGCTCCGCCAGATGCAGGGAAAAGACTTTGTTATTTTTCCTGCACCAGGTCTTCGCCCTTTTAATGATGTCAAGGGAAGTTGAATAAAGGGCATGACCGGAAGGAGAGGAGACTGCCTCAAGCTGTGGATTTTCTTTCATTTCCCTGCGGCAGCGGTCTGGCCAGGTTTCGCTGATATTTAGGAAATCATTGTCAAAGCCAAACCATTCGCAGAAATTATGGATTGTAAAATCATCTCTCGCCAAGGCGTTTATTGCGGAAATTGCCCCGGGTATTGTTCCGCCAACATCGCCGATATAATATACTCCGGCGTTCCGCAAATTCTGGAAAGTATGGTGCAGTTTTCCCAAACGTTTTTCTTCCGTCCATTCTGACTGATTCTGAAGGACTTTTATCAGATTCGGGATTAAATCCTCAAGCCATCCGGTAAAGCCAGAATTGAAGGAACAGTTATTTTCCATGAAGGAAAGCTGAAGATGGGTATGGGCGTTTACAAGCGCGGGAAGGAGACATCTCTCTCCCAGGTCAACTTCGGTAAATCCGGGAGTTATCCGACCCTTTGCCGTTTGTATGTCAGTGATCAACCCGTCTTCCACAAGAACAAGCGGATTCTCCAAAACCGGAATTTTTTTATATAAATCCTTGCCCCGGGCGGCGGTCTCGCCGATCATTCCTATAAGCTTTTTTGCGCGGATGGAAAAACGCCCCCTGCGCATATCGGGAAAAAGAGCCGGCTCAACCCATTTTTCCATTTCAGGCCTTGATCAGATCCCAGGTCATTTTCAGCGCGATCAGGATAAGGAAAATTGCGAAACTGATTTTCAGTTTTTTGGTCGGAAGAGCATGAGACAATTTTACACCAAGAGGGGCTGTTATAAAGCTGGCTACGGCAATCCCCAGCAGTGCCCATAAATTTACAAAACCCAGACATCCGGACGGCAGTCCCGGCGCGTTCCAGCCGCCTGTTATATAACCAAGCGCGCCAGCTACAGCAATGGGAAAACCTATGGCCGCGGATGTTCCGACGGCTGTGTGCATGGGCACATTGCAGTAGGTCATAAAGGGAACAGAAAGCGAGCCGCCGCCAATGCCAACAAAGCTTGACAGAAGACCAATGACTCCTCCCGCCGCCGATGTCCCCAGGGCGCCAGGCATTTTTCTCTGATTTTTATCGGTGGGTTCCGCTTTTTCAGGCTTATCTTTTATGTCCGTCTCTTTTGCCGGATTCTGTTCTGTTGTGGACGACTCTTTTGTTTTTTTACCCCTTATCATGTGAAAGGAAATCGCGAAAAGAAAACAGATAAAAAAGATCTTTAAAAACGTGGTCGGCAAATGGGTTGCAATCAGGCCGCCAAAAAATGTCCCCAGCAGAATACCTGGGGTTATCTCACGAACTATATTCCATCTGACAGCGCCTTTTTTATTATGACTATAGGCGCTTGAAACTGAAGTCACCATTATGCTGGCAAGCGATGTGCCAAGAGCCATCTGCTGTACATACTGGGGCAGGACTCCCTGCATGGGAAAAATGGTCGCCAAAATCGGGACAATTACAGTTCCGCCACCAACTCCCAGTAATCCGGCCAAAATACCCACAATCGCGCCGCAGCCAAGATAAATTAAAATTGTAGTTAGCATTTTATAACCGCGTTTTAGAGTTAAGAGTACGTCTGCCTGAAAAAAGTGAATATTTTTGCTTTAATCAAGGATACCGCAATGGTCAAGAAATTAAAGCTTTCTGGTCGCGCTATTATTGAATGATATAGCCAGGAAGATTTTAAATTAGCGCTGAATTTATGGACAGCTTCCCGCATAAGATTGAGGGGGACAGGTTGCCCACAGATCTGAAATCATTTTTGTTATTAAAACTACCAGACCAATCTCTCCTCCGCCAATTTCTGGCGGAAAACTTCCAATTCAGGCCCAATCCTTAAAATCTTGTATATTATATAATAAATCTTTCTTTCCGCATTTTCACTTTACAGGATAATTGCCTTTTATTATTCTCTTTGCATGGACAAAAAAAATCGTTTAGCCGTATCATTTGGTAAACAGATATATTTAATCCCCGTTTAGACGGGGTTTTTTTTTGTCCTTTAGCCTGTCCTGCTTTTTTGGAGGAAATATGGCGGAAGATTCAAAATATATATGGCGACACAAGGATCTACTTGATGTTACCCAGCTTGACAGGACTGATCTGGAGCATCTGTTAAAAACCGCCCAGGGTTTCCAGGAAATAAACCAGCGGTCAGTCAAAAAAGTTCCCACCCTGAAGGGAAAATCCATAATTTTATTTTTTGCGGAAAATAGCACACGGACCAAAACTTCCTTTGATGTCGCGGGAAAGCGTCTTTCCGCGGATACCTTTTCCCTTTCTCCCGGAGGCTCCAGCCTGCAGAAAGGAGAAAGCCTGAAAGATACCGGTCTTACCCTGAATGCCATGAATCCGGATATTATCGTTTTGCGGCATTCCTCAAGCGGAGCGGCCGAATATCTGGCACGACTCCTCCCCTGCTCAATTGTCAACGGCGGAGATGGCTGGCATGCCCATCCCACCCAGGCCCTGCTGGACTGTTTTAGCCTCAATGAGGCCTGGCAGGGAAATTTCGCCGGAAAAAAATTATTAATTCTCGGCGATATCGCCCATAGCCGTGTTGCCCGATCCAATATCCATCTATTAAATATGCTCGGCGTCAGGGTGAGCGTCTGCGCTCCCCGCACCCTTCTGCCGGCTGGCATTGAACATTGG
>CAYNKM010000106.1:0-6501 GCA_964397795.1 uncultured Desulfovibrio sp.
TTCGGAAGCATGGCTTAAATCCATGTCGGCCATTTCCGACATTGTCAATTGAGGCAAGCCCGTATCATTCAGGGTAATAACAAAATCATTGCCGACCTTGTATACGTAGACATCAGGACTTATATAAGCAGGTTCCCCGCCATTGAAACTTGATCCTGGAAGCGGTTCAAGACTTCGGATTATCTCTATATATTCCTGAAGATCTTCCATATCTATTTTAAATTTTTTCAACAGGGGTTTATAGCGTTTTGCTTCCAGATCCTCAAGGTGCGATTTGACAAGTTCAACAAGGATGGGATCCCGGTCATACTTGAGGTTTTTCAACTGGATTAGAAGGCATTCTTTAACGTCCCGCGCAGCCACTCCCACCGGATCCATTAACTGAATCTTTTCCAGAACAGTCTGGACTTCCTCCACGCTCGCATTGGACAGTTCCGCCAATTCCTCCAGAGTGGCCTTCATATAGCCGGAAGAAGCCAGATTGCCAATAATAACTTCGCCAATACTTTTTTGTTTATCTGTCATTGTGGACAGCCTGAGCTGCCATAAAAGATGACCTTCTAAAGTTGGCTTGCTTGAATAACGGGCTTCCAAGGGAGATATTTCTTCACCAGCCTCAAATTCATGAGTCTGGCTGGATTTGGGTGTGCTGGCAAATTCTCCCAGATAATCCTCCCAACTTGCATCCTGGGCCAACTCTTTATCATATGCTTCTCCCTCAATACTGTCCTTGCGTAATTCCTGGGTGGAATCCATGTCGCTTTCTGATTGCGCTTCTTCAAGAAATGGATTCTCCATCATTTCCTGTTGGACCGTTTCAAGGAGTTCAAGCCGGGATAACTGCAAAAGCTTTATCGCTTGCTGAAGCTGGGGTGTCATGACCAGCTGCTGCGACATTTTTAATTGTTGACGAAGTTCCAGTGCCATAACCTTTTTATACCACCCGGACCAAATTAATTACAGAATTGTTTTCATCAATAAAAAATGCCATAAGCAAGCTGGTAATGCAAGAATGGAGACAGTTAAAGATAAAATTAAGAAATGGAACAGGTTCTATGAATCTCAATCCGCTTTAATATTGTTTTTATTTGAATATTCCATGGCTGCCTTGATAAAATCCCGAAATAGAGGATGGGCCTGCATGGGGCGAGATTTAAATTCTGGATGAAATTGACAGCCTACAAACCATGGATGATTGGGAAGTTCCATTATTTCTGCCAAAGAGCCATCAGGAGAATTGCCGCTAAAAAACATTCCTTTTTCTTCAAGAATTCCTCTAAACTTGTTATTAAACTCATATCTGTGACGATGTCTCTCCTGAATATACTCCTGGCCATAGGCGCGTCCGGCTTTGGAGTCTGGCTCAAGCTTGCATGGATAGGCCCCCAGTCTCATGGTACCGCCCTTGTTACTTTCATTGTTTCTGGTTTCCATCATATGGGAGCGGTAATCATACCATTCTTTCATTAAATATATTACATTATCCGGTGTATCCGGATCAAATTCCTCAGAATTTGCATGTTCCAGACCGGCCACAGATCGGGCGTATTCAATTACAGCACATTGCATGCCCAGGCAGATTCCAAAAAATGGGATATCGTTTTCTCTTGCGTATTTTATGGCTTCTATTTTTCCTTCAATACCTCTGTAACCAAAACCTCCTGGTACCAGAATTCCATCGCACCCGGCGAAAATTTCCGCGGCATTTTCTTTTGTGACAGATTCTGAATTTATATATTCAAGATTTACCTCGGCCTTATTGGAAATTCCGGCATGGATAAGGGCTTCATGAAGACTTTTATAGGCCTCTTTCAAATTTACATATTTTCCAACTATGGCAATATTGACTTTGGTTTCCGGATGATTGCAGGTCTCAACAATTTTATTCCATTCTTCCAGATGGGCGTTTCGCGCAGGAAGTCGCAGAGCAATGGCAACTTTCTGGTCAAATCCCTCTTCATAAAAACGTAAGGGAACTTCATATAAATTATTTACATCAACAGAAGCAAAAACCGCATCCTGATCAACGTTGCAAAAAAGCGCGATCTTTTTTCGCATTTCTTCAGGAAATATATTCTCGCATCTGCAGAGAATTATGTCCGGCTGGATTCCAATTGATAAAAGCTCTTTTACGCTGTGCTGGGTTGGTTTGGTTTTATACTCGCCAGCACTGGGCAGATATGGAACCAAAGTCAAGTGAATATTGAGACAGTTATCCCTTCCAAGTTCGGAGCGGAGCTGTCTTATGGCTTCCAGAAATGGGAGTCCCTCAATATCACCAACTGTTCCGCCTATCTCTATAATTGCCACATCGGGCGCATTTTCACCTTCTGAAAGAGAAAGGATGCGATCCTTGATTTCATCCGTAATGTGAGGAATTACCTGGACTGTCGCCCCCAGGTAATCCCCCCTTCTTTCCCTGGCTATCACAGTATTATAAATCGCTCCGGAAGTCGTATTATTCTTGTGGGACATGGGAACATTTAAATATCTTTCATAATGTCCCAAATCGAGGTCTGTTTCCGCTCCATCGTCAGTCACAAACACTTCCCCGTGCTGAAAAGGATTCATTGTTCCCGGGTCAACATTAATATAGGGATCCAGTTTCTGAATGGTTACCGCAAGCCCCCTGGCCTGAAGAAGAGCGCCCAGAGAGGCCGCGGCCAAACCTTTTCCCAGAGATGACAATACGCCTCCTGTAACAAAAATATATTTGGTCTTCATAATTCTGTTCCTTTTAATACCGCAATAAAGGGGAAATGTGTAAAATCACTGTAAATTAAAAGAAATATAAATTTATATTAACTTTTATAATTATAGCCTCGCATTATTATTTTTTCCAGTTTTTTGATATTCAGATTTTGGCGGTATCTGAAATAAAAAAAGCGGAATTAAAACATTTTATATGATTTTTTAAACATTTTAAAGATATAAATATTATTGATTAGTATATTAAATAAAGATAAGCTATCTGATTATATAATTTTTTTATTCTGACAGGAGCTCTGTTTTGCAAACAGTAAATACTCTTATCATTACAGGTTTTGGTACAAATTCCCAACTGGAAACAGCCCGAACAGCTTATCTTGCGGGATCGGAAAAGGTTGATCTGGCGCATTTTTCCGATTTTGTATCGGGATTTTATAAACTTGAAGAATATCAGTTTCTTATATTTCCCGGTGGCTTTCTTGATGGAGATGATCTGGGTGCTGCCCAGGCAGCCGCAATCAGATGGCGATATCTGAAAAATGACAAGGGTATTTTGCTTACAGAATTACTTAAGAACTTCCTTCAAAAGGGTGGTCTTATTCTGGGTATTTGTAATGGTTTTCAACTTCTGGTAAAACTTGGGATATTGCCTGGCTTGAATGGAATGGATTTTATCCGTCAGGTTTCCCTGGCTCCCAATAATTCTGGCAAATATGAAGATCGATGGGTAAAATTAATTGCCAATCCAGACTCACCATGTATTTTTACCCGTAATCTACCGCCTGTTTTATTGCCAGTCCGTCATGGTGAGGGCAAAGTGGTGGCCGATCCCGAAGTTTTGGAGAAGATAGAACAAAAAAACCTGATAGCCCTGCAATATGTTAATCCTGAAACCAAAATTCCAACAATGGAATATCCCTATAATCCCAATGGTTCTCCTCTCGCTATTGCCGGCCTGACTGATCCTTCAGGACAAGTATTGGGCTTAATGCCCCATCCCGAAGCCTTTCATCATGTCACAAACCATCCTGGCTGGACCAGGGGCGAGGTTGATCCCCCTGGAACCCTTCTTTTTGTCAATGCGATAAGATATTTGCAAAATCGGGAATAAAATCCAGACGAGGCATATTCCGGTTAGCTTGAACAGGGTTGTATGGCGTCTTTGGAAATTATAATATTTGTTATTATCCGGAAGGACTATTCTTATGGGAATCATGTATCAGGCTTTACTTCAGGAAATAGAGTCGTTAGCTCCACCCTGGCTTCAATCTTCATGGGATCATTCCGGACTTCAGGTAGCTTCTGACAGGAAGGAAATTGAAAAAGTCGCAGTTTGTCTGGACGCGACGCCGTTATTGGTGGAAAAAGCGCTGGATGAGAATTGTGATTTTATATTGGCTCACCATCCCCTGGCTCTAAAGGCCGAATTTCCTGACAGATTAAATAATTATAGAAAGATTTTAAAGATGCTTTTATGCGCTGATGTTGCCCTATATTCCGCACATACGTCTCTGGATGTAAATATAAATGGACCAGCCGGTTTTCTGGGGAGAACATTGAAGCTTACAAATACCTGTGTTCTGGATCCGGTATATAATCCGGAGGGAGCAGATGCTATTGGATTTGGGCAGGTGGGGAATCTTCCGGAACCAGTTTCTTTTTCCAGATTTGCGAATTTAATTATGGACATATTAAGTCTTGATGTTTTGCCTGTTTGCGGCTTTAAAAAGAAAGATATAATCAGAAGGGTCGCATATTGCGGGGGATCGGGCTCTTCACTGCTGAAAAAGGCGGAAGCGTCGGAAGCGGATGTCTTTATTACTGGAGATATAAAATATCATACCGCCCTCGAAACAGAAATCTGTATTCTTGATGTGGGTCACTATTCGCTGGAGGCAGAAATGATGCGTCACGTGACGCGGTCCTTGCAGGATAAATTTGAAAGTCTGGAAATATCATATCTGGCTTCTCCAGATCCGTTTTCTTATATATATAAAATTTAAAAAATTTGATTTGTTTTAAATGAGTTATTTAGATGAATGGAGGAATAAATGAGCGATGATACATATCTAGAGCAGATAAGACAGCTTGTTGAATTGCAGAAAGTGGACGACGAAATTTTTAAGGTTAATCAAAGAAAAGAAAATGCTCCCAAAGAGCTTCAGGCGTTGGAAGAGCGTTTTCATATAGTGGAAAATAAGCGGAATCACCTTCAGGACAAGCTGGATCATCTGCAGGAGCAGAAGAAGAGGCTGGCATTCGAGCAGGATGGGGACAGTGCCAGGATTTCAAAAAGCAAAGACAAGCTGATGCAGGCTGGAAATACCAGGGAGTATCAGGCCATGATGCGGGAGATGGATAGCATAGAGAAGATATATCGCGTCAGGGAAGAGGAAAAAGCGACCTTGCTGGAAGAATTGACGAATATTCAAAATGCCAAAAAGGAAGCGGAACAGGCTTATAATGAAATTAAGGAAGAGTATGAGAAAAAAAAGCTTTCGCTTGAGACAACATTAAAAGAAGCGGATGAAGAATTGGCCATACTTAACGATAAAAGGCGGGTGGCAGGAAATGCGATTCCGGAACCAAAATTTATCAGGTATGAATTTATACGGAAAAGACTGGAGCATCCTGTAATTGTAAATGTTGAGGACGGAATATGTTCCGGTTGTCATATCGCTATTCCACCCCAAACTTTTATTGAATTACAGACAGGGCAGCAAATATTGAGCTGTCCCAATTGCCAGCGTCTTATTTATTGGGATCAGCATTATATAACGCCTGAAGAGCGGGCAATGAAAGCGGCCAAAATAGCTGAAGAAGTTATTGAAGAAGAATTACTGGATGAATAAAAAATTATTCTGGACTATCAAAAAAAAGGATCTATTATATTAGTTCAGGTAAATTAAGGTTGGATGGGTCATCGCTGCGACGTATGTCGGAGAGGAAAGTCCGGGCTCCACAGGGTAAAACGCTGGGTAATACCCAGAGGGGGAAACCCCTGGCAAGCGCAACAGAAAGTAAACCGCCCTGAAAGGGTAAGGGTGAAACGGTGGAGTAAGAGACCACCAGTCATGATGGTGACATCATGAGCTAGGCATGCCCCGTTCGGAGCAAGACCAAATAGGGAAGGCGGCTGACCCGGCCTAAGCCTTCCGGGTAGGTTGCTGGAGGATATGGGTAACCATATTCCTGGAGGAATGATGACCGCCGTAAATAACGGAACAGAACCCGGCTTACAGTCCGGCCTTTATTTAGATGACAAAACCGCCCAGAGAAACGCGTGGGCGGTTATAGCGGCGGGAGGCTCAGGCTCCCGCCTTTCTTCATATTTGGGAGGGACGCAAAAACAGTTTCTCGCTTACAAGGGAGCCCCCCTGTACTGGCAATCAGTAAAAAGCTTCCTGAGGTGCGCTTGTGTGAAAGGGCTGGTCTTTGTTTTTCCCGAAGATAGCCTGGAAAGCGAAAGGAAGCGCGCGGCGGAGCTTTTTAGAAGAGAAAACACCAGCATCCCATGGCTAATCGCGCCAGGGGGCAAAACCCGCTCGGAGTCTGTCCGAAACGGGGTCCGTCTTTTACCGCCGGAGTGCGAGCGCGTATTCATCCATGACGCGGCGCGACCCTTTCTGGAGCCGGGTTTGATCTGGCGTCTGCATGAAAAAATGCGCCCGGGGCTGGGGGCGGTTATCCCCGGCTTGCCTGTTGTCGATACTGTAAAGGTTGTGGATGAAAGCGGTCTGGTTTTGGCGACTCCCCCCAGAGCGGCGCTCAGGAGCGTCCAGACTCCGGAGT
>CAYNKM010000107.1:0-6471 GCA_964397795.1 uncultured Desulfovibrio sp.
ACTTGGGAAGGATTGAGCCTTCATCTGTCTGGGGAGGCCCCTGGACTCTCAATTCAATATATTCTCCATGCGGAAGATCTTCCTTGGGAAGCCATAATTCAAATACGCCATCACCAATATTTTTAAAGCGGTGACTTCCAACTCTTTTGAAATCAAGTTTGCTTGTGGTAAGCCAGACATCCAGAGCATGTGGCATATATTCACGCCAGCGCCACATTTCGCCATTCTCTGTCCTGACAAGATGAGGGCCAAAGCTGGTATAAATATCAGCATAGGCTTTTATTGAGCCATACTGGTATTCAAGCCGGCGTTTTTCATCTTCAAAAATTCTGGAGCGCCTTTCAAGAAAACCATGGTAGGGCGCCAGATCCGGATCTTCCAGGGGATTACGCGGAGGATTATAAGACATGAGCTGAGCCTCCTTTATAAATAAAATATTATAAATTTAGTCTTGATGCTCTTGAGTTTCGGGTTTCCACTGTTTTCCGGAAAGACCTGACAGGGCTTCAATAAGAAGTTGTGTGCCTTTTTTACCATTTCCATTGTAAAGAATTGATCTGTAAAAATTATCAGCCATGGTGGTTCCTGGCAGGACTATTCCCATCTGGCGACATTCGTCCAGGCAAAGGCCCAAATCCTTGACGAAATGTTCTATAAAAAAGCCGGGTTCATAATCATATTTAAGGATGCGTCTTCCCAGGGTATTCATGGCAACGCTTCCGGCAGCTCCGGGAACGACAAGATCCACCCATTTTTCCAGATCCAGACCAGCCTGTTTCGCATATAAAAGGGCTTCGCAAACAGAAAACATGACACCCGCGACAGCAACCTGATTGGCCAGTTTTGCCTGCTGACCCTGACCAGCCTCGCCACAGTACATGAAATTTTTACCCATATGCTCCAGATAGGGCAGTGCGCGATTATAAGCTTCCTGATCTCCACCGACAAATATTGAAAGTGTGGCGTTTTTTGCGCCTATATCTCCACCTGTGACCGGCGCATCCAGGCTGAAGCAGCCAACATGCCGGGCTGTCTGGGCTATCTTGATGGCGAGCTGTGGACTTGAAGTTGTCATGTCGCACATTATACCACCCTTTCTCAGGCCTTTAAGGATGCCGTTTTCTCCAAGCGTAACCTCTTCCACATCATTGGGAAAGCCAACCATGGAAAAAACAATATCTGATTCAAGAGCGACATCCCTCGGAGAGTTCGCCCAGTTGGCGCCTTCTTCAACAAGCTGATCGCCCTTGCTTTTTGTACGGTTATAAATAGTAAGGGTATAGCCCGCCTTAAGAAGGTTGGAAGCCATCGCGCTTCCCATTACTCCAAGCCCAACAAAACCCAGCTGGGCGTTATTTGCTGACATAATCACTCCCAAGAAAATTATAAAATTATTTTACTCGCTTGCCTGGTTATCCGGTCTTTCCCTGTCCTCCATATTGTCATCAACTGAAGTCCTTTCATTTGAGCCAGGGATTATTTCAAAAATGTATGAAGAGTCTTCCGACTTTTCTGATGATACGGGACGGTTCACTGACGCCTGGTATAGATAATAAAATCCAATTAACCAGATTATGACGGCAATTATCATAATATATAAACACCCAGGTTTCTTTCCATTTGAAACATTATTTGTATTTGCCATTGATAAAGGATTTGTTTTTTATCCGGTTTGGCGTCTGATTTTTAATAAAATATATCAATTTATATAATGATATGCAATCTTAACAGGTAAGGGAGTATATTATATTAAAATTCCTTACTTGATTTTTACCGGCTTTTATAGATTTTTAGATAATGTTTTAAAAAGGATCTTGACAAGTATTTTTATATTTGCAAGTAAATTTTCATATTGAACAGTCATTTAAATTTTAAAAACGGGTTTAAATTTTAAGGATATATGGAAATTTCAAATTTGAAAAAGCGGATAGCTGGTAAATTAATTGAAGGCAATTTATGTATTCTAGCAGCCTCGATATTCTGGGGAGCAAACATTGCCTTTACAAAAAATCTTATTCCGGAATGGATGAGCGCCTATGGCGTAACCTGCATCAGGCTTATTGGAGGTTGTATCCTTTTCTGGATAACATCCCTGTTTGTAAAATGCGAGCCTGTGGAGAAAGGGGATTGGATTTATTTAATAACTGGAGGCGGGATAGGTCTTTTTGCCTTTATTTTTCTTAATGTTACCGCGGTCCGGTTTGGAAGCGCGATCGATATTTCAATAATCATGACCCTCCCGTCCATGATTGTCATCCTTATAGATTATGTGTTCAAGCATATAAAACCAGGAAAACTGGAATTGACTGGCGTTTTGGTATCCTTTATAGGGGCGGCCATAATCATTCTGGCCGGCTCTGGAAGTCTGACAGGCGGATCCGATTATATCCTTGGAGATATTCTCGCTATCCTGTCCGCCGTATGCTACGCTTTTTATCTTGTTATCATGGAAAAACCCACCAGACATTACAGGCCGGTGACTCTCCTGCGCTGGGTCTTTCTGTTTGCCGCGATTCCCGGATTATTACTGATTCCAGGAATGCAGAAGGAACAAATCTTTCATCAATTCCAGATCGTACCCTGGCTGGAGATCAGTTATATTCTCTTTTTTCCAACTTTTATAGCCTATTTCCTTGTACAACCGGCAATAAAGGATATTGGTCCGGAACTTGTCTCACTTTATCAATATACCGTGCCCGTATTTGCGGCCATCACCTGCGTTTTAATTGGTATTGAACATATCGTCTTTAGCCAGGTAATCGCCATGGCAATAATAATCGCGGGGATGATATTGGTAAATATTGGTAAAAGAAAAAGACTTGAACAGGAGAAAGAAGAGGGACAATCAGTTTCAACATAGCTGCTTTTTGATAGCTACATACATTCCCGTTTGCATTCCATAAAATATTTTGTTATCCATTCACATTTAGAAATATTCCATATTAAAGGAGAGTAAACAAATGAAAAAATTGTCTGCCCTTATTTTGGCGGCAGGCCTCATTTTTGGAGCTGCGTTTAATTGTGATGCGAAAGATTCTGAAAGACTGACCCTCGCTACCGGCGGAACTTCCGGTGTGTATTTTCCTTTGGGCGGCGCAATAGGCCAGGTTTTGGGAAGCAATGGAGATGGAAAACTATCTGTCACAGCCCAGGCGACTGGCGCTTCCGGAGAAAATATGCGTCTGGTTGAAAACGGCGATGTGGATTTTGCGATTGTCCAGAATGACGTCGCGGACGCCGCTTTTAATGGAACCGCTCCCTTCAAGCAGAAGCTTGGCGATGTCCGGGCTTTGGGCCGTCTCTATCCGGAATACCTTCATGTTGTGGCAAGCAAGGATAGTGGTATAAAAAGTCTTGAAGACTTTAAGGGCAAGAAAATTTCCGTTGGCGCAAGAGGCAGCGGAAATGAGGTAAACTGCAGACAAATCTTTGATTTTTACGGTCTGGACTATAAAAATCTTGAACCTGTGTTTCTGCCATATGGAGAGACCGCCGATCATTTCAAGGATCGCAATCTGGATGGATTTGTCTTTACCATTGGTACGCCCAATCCTGCCATCCAGGATATAACCACCACCCAGGATATTGAATTTATTCCCCTGCAGGGCGAACAGGTTGATAAGGTTATCGCCAAATTCCCCTTCCTGGTGAAGGATGCCATTCCCGCGAATACCTATAAGGGACAGGAAAATGATGTGCCTACCCTATCTGTTCAGGCTATACTGGTAGCCAACAAGGATATGTCCGACGAAGTGGCATATGAATTGACCAAAACCCTGTATGAAAATACCGAGGCGATTGCCAAAGCCCATAATAAGGGCGCGGAAATCAAACTTGAAAACGCGGCTGATGGCGTGACAATTCCTTTCCATCCAGGCGCGGAAAAATATCTGCGGGAAAAGGGAATACTCAAATAAATTTGTGATTTTCACTTTTGTGTAATAGTCCCCCTGAATAAAATTTTCAGGGAGGACTATTATTTTGAATAAACCAGTTTTATATATTTTAAACTTTCTTCATGATATTGCCGTATAGATGGATATTAGAACCTTATTTAAATATATAATTTTTTTTCTGTTTATTTTTCCCGTATTTCTTCCTGATTCTTCCCTGGCACAAGATAAATATCTGCTGGCTCTTGTAAATGATAATGGCAAAATTCTTTTCAAGCAGGCCATCAGGAATAATGACCAGTTTGCCATACGTTTTACCCATTCTGTAGCCAAAACTCCTGTTACAGATTATTTTATGATAAGGGACGGAAAAATTTTTCTCGACAAGACCATTTATCATGACTTTGGCGCTGGTTTGCCCCACGCACCGGAAGACGGCCAGAAAATGAAGGCCGAACATGGAGAAATATCCATTACCGGTTTTAATCGGGAAATACCCGATTTGGAAGTCAGGGTGGGAAGAATAGCCAATCACAAGCTCCTGCTTTTTCAGAAATCGGGAAAAACAAGGGAAATTCCTCTTAAAAAGCTGTCAAAACCTGGATCTGTAATCATATTCAAAATTATACCTTTCAAATAAAGTCGCCTTGTCTATCATACCCAGTCGCCGTGAATAAAAATCCGGAACCTGTTTTATAAAAAATTAAAATCGGGAAATTGAAATGAGTCATAAAGACAGAATGAATATAATAAAGGAGGAGGGATCGGGAGGCTTTTCTCTGGAAGACAACAGCAAACTTGATTCTGACACCGCGGAAAAAATGCAGGACACTCTTGATGTGTCGGAAATTGTGGCAAAATATGACAAGGAAGCTACTTTCAGAACTTTCAAGGGCTGGCTGAGCGTTTTTATAAAAGTCCTGTGCATTGTATTTTCCCTATTTCATTTATACACCGCCGCGGTTGGTCAATACCCTCCCCAGATTCAGAGATCGATTCATCTGGCCTTCGTTCTTGTCCTCATTTATCTTTTATATCCCGCAAGGGCGACCGGAAACCGGCATAAACTGGCCTGGTATGATATAATTTTGGCTTGTGGCGGAGCGGCTGTCTGTGGATATATAATCTGGAATTATGAAACCATCGTCCTGGACGCCGGCCCTCCAACAGAAATGGATTTTATTTTTGGCTGTGCCAGCATTTTACTTGTACTTGAAGCCACGCGAAGGATAGTCGGATTGCCAATTGTTATTGTGGCGATTGTCTTTCTGCTCTATGCGAAATTTGGCAATCTTATTCCAGGAATGATGGGTCATCCCGGATTTTCCTTGCAAAGAATTGTCGGCCATATGTATCTCACAACTGAAGGGCTTTTTGGAATGCCTTTGGGCGTGGCGGCTTCTTTTGTCTTTCTGTTTATCCTCTTTGGCGCCTTTCTGCATAGTACGGGCCTCGGGAAGTTCTTTATCGATCTCGCGCTGGGCGCGGCAGGAAGATATGTGGGCGGACCGGCAAAGGTGGCTGTTCTGGCCAGCGGTTTTTTTGGCACAATATCGGGTTCTTCTGTTGCCAATACTGTTTCCACCGGAACTTTTACCATCCCATTAATGAAAAGCGTGGGCTACAGGGGAACATTTGCCGGAGCGGTGGAAGCCGCCTCCTCAACGGGAGGGCAGATCATGCCGCCGATCATGGGGGCCGCGGCCTTCATCATGGCCCAGTTTTTGGGAATCGGTTACATTGAAATAGCCAAAGCCGCGCTTATTCCAGCTCTCCTGTATTATCTGGCAGTTGGCTTTATGGTCCACATGGAAGCCAAAAGGCTTGGACTAAAGGGAATTCCCAAAAGCCGCCTTCCCAAACCCTGGGTAGTCCTGAGGCAGGGCGGATATTTGCTTATTCCCATATTTGTCCTGATTTATCTGCTTGTAGAAGGCTACACGCCACTTAAATCCGCCTATTACTGCATTTTAACAACCATTATAATTTCTGTAGTCGCAAATAACTGGAAGGCCTGGCAGGGAGCCGGACCAAGCAATGTCAGCATTCCCCGCGCGCTTTATGACTGTAACAAAATGTCTCTGCAGGATATTTTGAAGGCCATGGAAAACGGGGGCAGGCTTGCTCTTGGAGTTTCCGCCGCCTGCGCCTGTACCGGATTTGTCATTGGCGTTGTCACCCTTACCGGAATTGGCTTAAAACTGGCCAATGCCATTCTCGCGCTGGCTTCAGGCAGTTTTGCCCTGACCCTGCTTTTGACCATGTTCTCCTCCATAATTCTGGGCATGGGCCTTCCGACAACAGCCAAATATATTGTTTTGGCGACTATCGCCGCGCCAGCGATACAGAGTTTTGGCGTTCCAATGCTGGCGGCGCATTTATTTATCATGTATTTTGGCATTCTGGCCGATTTAACCCCTCCGGTAGCGTTGGCGGCCTATGCCGCGGCCGGCATAGCGAAATCTGAACCAAACGCTACAGGTTTTATGGCGGTTAAACTCGCTCTGGCGGGCTTTTTAATTCCCTATGTCTTTTGCTATAATCCAGGATTATTGATGATTGGCGCAAGCAATCTGGA
>CAYNKM010000108.1:0-6457 GCA_964397795.1 uncultured Desulfovibrio sp.
CGCATTCAACAAATTTACCCTCCTATTCCGTATGAAGTTCGCTTAATTCTCCATACTCCGGAATATACAAGGGTTTGGGATTGCGCTTCCGTTCAAGAACCGCGATTTGAGTTCCGGGTTTTTCTTTCCACTGTCCCTGAGGCCCATGCACCTTGTCTCCAGGCTTTAAATCACTGAAAGTCAGAATCCCACTGTGAGGCGCGCGAATAACCAAATCCCGGTACGGAGAAGCCTTGATTTCCTCAAGAAGAGCAGAAATATCTATCATTTTTCCTGTCCCATTTTCAATATTGTTCAGCGGTAATAAAGATTCCGCCCGCCTATGGTCATCAAGGCCTGTTTGAGGTTATTCCTGATCTGACGCCGATCCCATATTCCCTGAATATGGCCGCGGGAAAGAGCACGGTAGGAACGGTGATATTTGGGAGGAATATCCATGCCGGTTGTTTCCTTGATTACTCCCGGGCCCGCAAAACCAATATTTGACGAGCGGACGGCAAACTGATAGGGGGAACAGCCCAAAAAGCTCGCGACGGGCCCGGCGAAGGAATTGGTATCATAGAGAACCATATAAAGTCCTCCGGATTCCACATAGCGGCGGACAGCCACGGTGCAGCGGGGCATCTGGATTACCCCGTGCGTACCTTCCTGAATTCTTATTCCGGCTGTGCCATGGACATAGGCAAGGAACGGATAATGCTTCTTTTCGGCGCGCTGGGCGGCTTCAACAAATTTATAACCCTCCGCCGCGCCAAAAGAGCCTCCCCTGAAAGTTCCCATAAGCATTGCCACGACCATCTTGATATTATCAATACGGGCCTCAAAAGTCATACAGCCGCTTTTCGCGCCGGTTTTTTTCTGGGCCTCGCTTATGCGATTGTCAAAGCCAGGAAAATTCAGCGGATTTCCGGCTTCTATTTCACTATTAAATTCAAAGACAGATCCAGGATCAAAGACATTCTGGACATACCATTCCGGTTCCATGGGAAAATGATATCCGCAATGACTACACACTCCGGCAAATTCGGCAAAAAGATCGGGACCCCAGAGATCAAGACAGCCATAGGACGCGCTATTGGGACAGGTTATTGCGCGGTCAATTTTATAACGGGGAGAAATATAGTTCCATTTGTTTTTTCGGTCATCGCCTGACCAGGCGGAAAGGGCGGTAAGCTCGCGGGCGGGATTTTCCTTGGTTTTACCGCTTCCGGCCAGATTACGCCAGGGAGCGGCAAGACGCATTTTGAAGGTTTCCCATTCATTGCCCATCTCTTCCATAAATGCGCTTATTTTTCTCCTGTGCTTGCGATAAAAATCATATTTGAAAGAAACCCAGGGTTTGGTTAGCCAGTCCCAGAATGCGGCGCCGGTCTTTTGCAGAAAAGGACGTCTGTCCCTTGCGGCCTGTCTGGAAAAACGCAGGAATTTTTGCTGGCGTTTTTCCCTTAATCTGTCCTTTGCGCGGGGAGAAAGTCCCCAGCGCATATGCATCTCATCCAGATTCGCGTCCGGATTCCTTCTTCTGCGCAGGGCCAGGCCACGCAGCATGGGCATGAAGCGGGCGGCAATAACCACTTCGTCCGTAGCCCGTAAGACTTCCTGACGAAGATTCTTGAAAAAATCAAAATGCCAGGGACGCGCTCCAAGCGGTGGCTCCTGAATAATCTTGTCCACATAGCCAAAGCGTAAATTATCCTGGGCGGTAATTTTAAGCTGTTCCGCGCATTGCTCAATTAATTCTGGAGTCGCCCTCTCTCCCTCCCTGATATGTCCTTCTATCGCGGCGGCGCCCTCCGGTGATATTACCGAATAATATCCATGACTCAACATAAGTCTTTTGTCCGCCAGACCAATGGCCTCCGCTCCTCCAGACCCGCCTTCGCTCATAATCGCTATAACAGGAACGCGCAATCCGGCCATGCCATAGATATTGCGGGCGATTTGCTGGGCCGCGCCGGGATAATCCTCCAGTGGAAACGCGCCTGGCGTAAATATATACGCATGAATGGGAATACCTTCTGTCTCGGCAACGCGCATGTATTGCAGGGCCTTGGCGTTGCCCCAGGGTTTCACGGATCCGCCATTGCGAAACTCCGCGCCATGCCCTTTTTCCTGACCAATTACCAGAACTGATTGTTGATAGGTTTTCTTCCCGCGCCGGCGGATAATCACAGCCCTTGCTATAAGCATCCCGGGATCAAGACTGTTTTCATCCTGGCCACCGACCTCGGTAAAATTATCATACACATTTTCCAGAATATCTCTTAAACAAATCCGCTGGGGATGGCGGACAATACGAACCCTGTCCATGGGCTTTATTTCATCATCAAGTCTGCGTTCCACATAGTTGAAAAGATCTTCCACCCCCGCAAGTTCGCCATAAGGATCTTCAAGTTCATCGCTGGCCGCCCTTCGAGAAAAATTTTCAAGACGGCTGCTCAATAACTGCGCGCTGTCCTGATGTCTGCCGGCAAATATGTCCTGCAAATAGGACAATCTTTCCTGCAAATTTTGAATACGCTTGGTAATATTGTTATCCATAATAAAATTATCCCGAATCCGGATTCAAGGGAAGACAGAGCCAAATTTTTCGGCCTGGCTTTCTTATAATCGGGATTCGCATGTTTCCAGGAAGAAAATTTAAAATTTCAAGATTCTGGGCGTATTGGCCTTCAGAAACTCCACATTTGATTTCAGGGCTTCCCCCGAACTGGTTTTCCCTTCCAGACGCAAAGTCTCCAGAAATTTCAATCCCCGTTGCCGCGCCTCGTCAATATCCTTGCCCCAGATAATCGCAAGAGCCAGATTGGGATCAAATTCAGTAGGTATATCATAAGGTTTATCAAGAGGCACATGCGTGAGAACATTGAGCCAGGGTTCCTTTTCCCAGGAAAAATGTTCAATCCGGCCAACCCAGGGAGAAAAATTATTGTCCGGATCCTCCGCTATCAACCTGTATTCCAGGCCCACTCCCTCTGTGGCAATGTCAGTCTGGGAATATGAAAGGGCTGCGCCAAGGCCCAGACGAATCTGTTCGGCTATCAGATCAACGCCCTCATCTCCCTTAACCCTGGAAATACTGGCCGAAACGCCATTTTCAACCTGGATTCGGGTATTTACTTCCATAAGGAACGGCTCGCCCTTGCGGGTGACAATCCACTCCCACGTCCCCACATTGTCATAGCCAACCTTGCGAGCCATAGCCAGGGAATAATCCACTATATTTGTCAAAACCTTATTGGCGTCAAAACTGTAATTGATTGATTCAGGAGCGAATCCAGGGGCAACTTCAATACGTTTCTGCCGGCCCGTTGACTGAATGGAACAGTTTCTCGTCCCAAAATGCACGGGATTCCTGCCGGATCTATCGGATACAATCTGCACTTCCAGATGATTGAAATCCGTAATCCTCTGTTCAATGAGCACTCCCTCATCCTTGAACTGCCTTAATGCGTAATTCCGGATTCTTCTGTACACGGAGCGGAACTGATCGGGATCGTAAACCTCCTCAATGCCCATTCCCCCGCCGCCGGCTGAAGCCTTTACAAGCACAAGGGGGCGTTCAATTCCCTGATCTTCCTGGAATTTAAAAACGGACTTGGCAATATGCTCTGCCTCAAGCTCATCATAAATGGGTCTGTCAGAACCCGGAACAGTGGGAACCCTTAAACTCCTGGCCAACCTTTTGGTATTGATTTTATCGCCAAGTTCCCTGATAATTTTCCAGGAAGGTCCAATAAAAATCATGGGCCGATCCCGTTTTGTCACTCTTCTGGCAAAGCGGAAGTCTTCCGCGAAAAATCCATACCCGGGATGTATTGCTGTGCATCCGGAATCATCGGCCACCGCCATCAATTCGTTGGCGTCATGATAGGAAGATACCCTGTAAACATTTTCTTCAGAACCAAGTTGCCGCGCCATAAGAACATGCCCGCTTTCTTCATCTTCAGGGGTATAGATTGCCGTAAACTTCACCCCCAGCTTATGGCAGGCATTCATGATGCGGATGGCAATTTCGCCGCGGTTCGCCACAAGAACCTTATGAGAACCAAAATCTATTCTAGTCTCTGGTTTAGTCTCTGGAGTATAGACGGCCTTCTTTTTCCTGTTATCGGAAACTTTATTCAACCTCCATCCCCTCCAGGCAAAATTATTGAGATTATAAGAAATTCCCTGTAATCTTGTATGGGAATCTATATTGGACACAGTTTATTCCAGAATACCAATATTCTTCAAGGTGACATTTTATGCAAAATTCTCAAGATGTCCAGCTTGCAACAGCCAGTCTTCTTGAATACCTCCCTTCTGATTTCAGGGAATCCGCCAAAAATGTCTGCGGAGTGATTCTGGGCACGGGTCTGGGAAAGGCAGTGGAAACTCTCGCCAAGTCCCCCGACGCCCGCGTAATCCCCTGGGACAAGGTAAAGGGATTTCCCAAATCCCACGTCCCGTCCCATAAGGGTGTTTTTGTATATGGACATCTTGGAGGCGCGAAAGTTCTGGCCCAGTCAGGCCGGATTCATCTTTATGAGGGTTTCAAACCCTCCGAAATTTGCATGGGTGTGCGGATTATGGCCCTGTGCGGCATTAAGACGCTTGTGATTACAAACGCCGCTGGCGCCCTGAATCCTGTCTTTGAGGCTGGAACGCTTATGTGCATGAACGATATGATAAATCATACGGGCGTGTCCCCCCTGACTGGTCTCAACAGCCCCGACATGTTCCTCGATCTAAGCGAGCCATTTGATCCCGATCTTCAGGACATGGCAATGACGTCCGCGCTGGAATTGGGAATCCGCCTGGAAAAAGGCGTTTATATTGGAGTGCACGGTCCGGAAATGGAGACCCCCGCTGAAACCCGCATGTATCGCCAATGGGGAGCTGATGCCATCGGCATGAGCTCGGTACTTGAAATCATTGCTGCGAGGTATCTCGGCCTTTCGGTGCTCGGCATATCCTGTCTGACCAACAAGAATCTTCCCGACTGCATGAAGCCGGCGCCAATAGAAGAAGTTATTGACGTGGCAAATAAAACAAGCTCCAGCCTTGTGTCGCTTCTTGAATCTTTCCTGCAAAAATGGAATAAGACAAAAAGCCCCGAATGCTTCAGGCAATATGTATAAACATAATTTATTAATCCCTCCTTACAAAATATCCGGTTATTTTTTATGTTAACCCTTGTTCTGGCAATTGCGATCGCTATTCTTGTTTCCTTTTTTTGCTCCCTTGCCGAAGCTGCCCTGTATGCGATACCCTGGTCAGCCATTGAGCGACTGCGCAAACAGAAAAGAAGATCGGGCATCCTGCTTTATAAAATGCGCACGAATGTTGACAAGCCCATTGCCGCCATACTTACCCTGAACACCCTGGCAAATACCGCTGGTTCAACTATTGCGGGCGCGGCCTTTCTCGCTGTTTATGGCTCCGGACATATGGCCATTTTCGCGACCGCTTTCACTATCCTGATCCTGGCGTTTGGCGAAATAGTGCCCAAAACCCTTGGGGTGGATCACTGTGAAGCTATCGCCCGCTTTCTGGCAAGACCCCTTAATATAATAGTAAAGCTTCTGACGCCAATCCTGTGGCTGACAAGTCTTCTCACCAAACTTATTTCTTCACCATCCAAGACCCCGCAAATTTCGGAAGATGATATAAGGGCGATAGCCAGCCTTTCCAAACAGGCCGGCAGAATACAGCCTTATGAAGAAAAGTTTATTAAAAATGTCCTCGCCCTGGATCAAAAAAGGGTTTATGATATAATGACCCCCAGGACGGTAGTTTTTTCGCTTCCGGAAAACCTGACCGTTGAGGAAGCGTATAAAGATCCCCGCATATGGCACTTTAGCCGCATCCCCGTCTATGGCGACGATAACGAGGATCTTGTCGGACTGGTTGAAAGACGCAATCTTGGCCAGTGTTATGCCACCGACAAAAAGGATCTTAAATTGTCCGATATAATGCTTCCCCTGCATTTTGTGCATGAGAGCCAGAATCTGGACATTTTATTGCGCGAATTACTCAAGGAAAAAGTGCATCTTTTTGCGGTCCTGGACGAATATGGAGGGCTTGCGGGCGTTGTTTCCCTTGAAGATGTCCTTGAGGAAATATTGGGAAGCGAAATTGTGGATGAAAGCGATAATGTCGCTGATTTGCGCGCCCTGGCAAGAGAAAGGCGCAAGGCATTAAGCAGGCCCAGATAATCAGTATAAATTGATCTTTAATCAGATTTTCAATCGGATTCCTTGCCTTTTATAATTCGCCCATAGCCTGACTATAAATTTTGCGCGGAAACAAAAGGCTTTTGCCCTGTTTATTCCCGGGCGATAATGATTGATAACCATTATATAAATATATTATATAAAATAATTTGTCATAAGAACATGAAATAAGGCGTCTATAAAATTATTCCTACAGGATTTATGCGATGGAAAAACTGGTTATTGAAGGCGGGCATAAA
>CAYNKM010000109.1:0-6333 GCA_964397795.1 uncultured Desulfovibrio sp.
TAGTAATGGAAAGATCTATTGTGCCGCCGCCAATATCTATTGTGGCAAGGCGGATGGTAGGCTTTTTTTCTTTCTTTTTGGGGTCAAACTCATTGGGGACTTCGCGAACCTTGCCCATCAGATCAAAAAAGAGATGCGAATCACCCTTAAAGTTATAAATAATTTCATTATACAAATAGACAAGCTGTGTGCAGGTCGCTTCGTCCCAGCGGCTTCGGATTTCCGGGTTGAAACGGTAATCCCTTGAAATTTCCGTATCCTTTTGAGGCTGTCCCGCGAGCATTGGTTCGCGGTAAAATCCCTTTTTCCACCCCAGGGCATCCCAGAGCACGTCAACGGCGGCATGGGCCCAACGTCTGTAGATACGTTGCTCGGCAAAGGGCATACCAGGCGGAACTGTAAAGATAATACTGCGCAACCTTCTGGGATAATCGTGATCCTTGGTCAAATAGCGCTGGGCAGGCGAATTGATGGTCACCAGGGCCTGCTGAATAATTTCCATAAACAAAAACATCATCATTGATGAATTTGAAAAGCGGGGCTGATTCGCGGGTAGAATTTCCTGATCGCGCCATTCCTCGGGAGATGGAAAGGTCACCGCAAAGAGTTGGGAAAGATCTTTTGGCCCTGTCTCAGGATTGGGATTATTATAATCCTTAACCAGATTTATTGGCGTTCCCTGATTGTTAATGAAGCGACAAATTGGATTTGTGGAAACCAGTTCCTCTCTCTCCATTGGGCTTGTACGATTAAAATACCATAACGTATTGCCCTTGGCTTCATTCCATAAATAACGCTTGGGACTTGTAATGCCAGATATGCCTCCGGCATTGACTCCCAGATTCGCAAGGCGATTGGCCTCCACGCCAATCCGGACGGGTGAGGCCCAGGCAAAGGCGTTGGTGCGTCTTCCAGAGCGTTTGCTGAAAGCCTGTGGGCCAAAATCGGCCTTGGCAAATTCAATTCTTGTTTCAAAAGGATCCGAATAAAAATTTTGTGGTTGGGACAAGTCCCGCATCTGAAGCAGATAGCTGTCGTTTAAATCAGCCTTTTTCCCTGGCCTGTTTTCTACAAGTATTCCTGTCGTCCGCGAATTTCCAATATCAAGAATAAGATCCACATCTATAGTATCAGAAGCGTTGGGATCAGAGGCGACATCCTGGGTACCCGCAAGGTTGATAATGCCTACCTTCCGGTTTCCACCGTTTTCATGCCTGATAGCTTCCTGAAGTAATTTCAGATAAACAAAATAGGCCCCAAGATAATCCAGTTTGCGTTTTCGCGCGCTAGTTTTGCCCTTGATTTGCGCTTCCTGCTGATAATAATCGGACCACGCTTTCTCAAGCCAGGCGTCAACCCAGCCTTCCTGCATGACAAACCAGGAATTATCCCTAACCTGATCGGCAAGGGAAAGCGTGGCGCGGGCATTGACATCATCCTGGGTCAGGGCGACATGTCTGTCTTTCTGGGTATCTTCCACTTGCATGTCAAATGCCAGAACAATGCGCCAATTCAGCTGTTCAGGATCTTTTTCATCTGGCACGCGGGTCACAAAAGCCCTGGCCCAGTTGGTTGGTCCCTTTCTGAAGATGGGCAGATTATCCGGATGAAAATCGCCAGATTCCCTTAAAAAGGGAATAGGCAGCCATTTGTTCAGGAAAGGTTCAAGATCTTTATCAGAGGATATCGTATAATTATTCTGGCCGGTATATCGCTTCCCATCATCTTCATAGACAAGGGAAAATCCATCAGGACCAGTTTTGAGTTCCCGAAGTTTTAGACTTTTTTGTGTATCACTGCCGGATGCTATTTCTTCTTCAACGAACTTTTTTGAAATTTACCGAAATTTTTCCGGTGAAACTTCAAAATCCAGAAATTGCGGCAAGCCATATGGCACAAGATTTACCAGTTGATCATATTCTTTTTTCTTTTTCCCCATTTTATTCTCCTGATCCTTTAAACAACAAAAACTCCCAGGGGGTTTTATTTCATGTTTTCAGGCAGTCCTCATTTCAGGACTGCCTGTAAAATTGTTGGTCAGGAATCACTGCCGTAAAAATGTGGCATTTGACCAGTGAATTCCACCATTTTCTCCGCTGCAAATAGCTACTGAACCTTCATTTCGGCATTGGATAAAACTTTTATAATATCCGCCTCTGGCATTTTTTGAGCGATAGTCTGAAGTGTTGATTCTAAGGACGCCATTGCGATAAGTCGCGTTGGCGGAAGCCGTATATACCTGGCCGCTCTTTTCCTGTACTGACGCCTGGCCTTGTCCATTCTTGTTGAAATTGAATTCCAATACGATTGGCTGATTATCCGCAACCCTTGCCAATCCTGTGTTGCAACGCCATTTGCCCTGAAGAAATGACATATTTGTATCATTCTTGCTTTCCGGAAGTTGCAGGGCGGTCTGGTTTTGCTGAACATCATCCGCATGCTGCGGCAGATCCGACATAACGTCCTCTATGGTCTTGCGATTCTGGGACTGCTGTTCTTCCTTGCTTACAGGAGTGAGATTTAGAACTTCTTCAATATTATTTTTCCTGTTCTGCTCTTCATATGAATTTTTTGAAAGAAGTTTGCCATTGTTTACCCGCATCCATCCGTTGGATACGTCACAATTTAAATCCTGCGAAGTTCCTTTTTTGCACTCCATAAAAGTTGGATAATATCCCTGGCCTTTTCCATTGGAATAGGCATCCGTCTTTACCCGGATTATGCCGTTGGGCATTTCCATGGCTTCAGCCGCAGCCTTGAAAGCCTGACCCGAATTATCGGTGATAAAAGATTGTCCCTTGCCATTGCCATCAAAGGAGAAACCCAAAGTGATACTGCGGCCATCTTCCTGTCTGGCCAATTCCTGACTGTATATCCAGTCTCCCTGAAGACCGCTTACCCTTGCCTTGCCATTGACCGTCTGGGCTTTTTTGGTGTTTTCCATGATGTAGGGAGCCACTTCAGCCCCTCCGGAGGAAAGTTCCGCAAGCTTTTGGCCTTCATTCCCTCCAGGAGGGGGCAGCTGCTGGGAAATATCCCGCTTTTTCCCTGCTGTCTGGCCAGTGGTCTGGGCAGACTGTGTATTTTCACTTTGGGCCATGCCTGTATCCCTGGCTTTTTCCGCCAGGACAGTATTTTGTCCTTCAGTCTGTCTTAATATACGCTCTCCGCTCCATCTTGAAAATCCGTCTGTTCCTGAACATTCAACTCCATTTGGACCCTTTTTACATTCAATGAATTCGGGCGCGTATGCCCGGCCAGTCGCCGGATTGACAAACATCCCTGTGACAATTTTAACCAGGTCGCCATCAACACTGGCCTTTGCCTTTGCGGTATAGACGCCTTCTTTGGCTCCACTTAATGTTGCTGCGCCCTGACCATCAGCATTAAAGGCAAAGTCCATGCGCATATCCTGTCCGTCCTGACCTTTAATGGCTTTATCAAAGCTCCACGCGCCCTTGATAAAATCAAGCTTGTCCGGATCATCGGGAAGTACAAGGGGTTCGCCTTTTACATCATCCAGAAGATTTCCAACTTCCGAAAGAGAAAGCAGTTCGCCCTGGCCGGATTGCTCAGGCTGCTGCTGGACTGTATTTTCCTGTGAATTGTTCTGGCTGCCAGTGCCAGCCAGTTGAAGCCTGTTCGCGGAAAAGAGCTGCACAGGCATAAGCAGGGCCAGACCGAGAATAAGGGTACAGACCTTTATATTAATATATTTCATGATTTCTCCTTACCTGGAATGTATGATGGTTAGATCCCAATGCTTGTCACTGCCAGAATACGTGCAATTAAAAGAGTCCCGCTGACAGTCAAGAGTGAAGGGATCATAATTTTGATTATTGGGACATGTAATTTCAGATACATTAAATCTGACAGTATTATTTTCTTCCAGGCTTGCCTGTGTCTTGCCTTCGCATGTCTGGTTTGGTTCTATTATTTTAATGATTCCTGCGCCGCTGTCATCAGGGAAATTTATATTCATTTTTACATTTTGACTACTCGCATCTTCAAGCAGATTGTCTGGAGTATTAAATTCACCCTGTAAAAACGCGAAAGGACTTTCTTTTGGCTGCTCCGCCACTGGCGCTGGAGGAGGAGTTTCGGGAGTTTTATCCTTATTAAAAAAGAAGTACCAGGCGGCTATTATACCTGCCAGTACAAGAATTCCGCCAATAATCACTCCCCATAAAGAACCTGAAGAACTTTTTTCTGGCTGCGGTTCTGGTTTGGGCTCTGGTTCTGGCTGGGGTTGTTGCTCTACAACCTGTTCTGGTTCTGTCGCAGGCTTAAGTTCAGGTTCCGGCTCAGGTTCCGGTTCTGGCGATGGCTCAAATTTCTGGGTGTTGGCTGTGACTTTTTCCAGACTCAAATTTACCTGTTTTATTAGATCCTGAATGCCATCTACGGTATTGTTATTTCCTTCCGTAAAACCCCAGCCGATCATTACCGGATGGCCATCCACAGAATAAACATAATCAAGATAGTCCTTTCCGGGAACGATCATTGCCTTTTTGAGAATTTCAGCATAGTTGCGAAAAGTGGGACTATCATTTTTGTTTAATTGATCCGCATATTTATTTAAGCCCGCAAGTATGGCCTTAAGCTGCTCCAGGACTTTTTGCTGTTCTTCAGGGGCAAGATTTATTATTTTTTCAACATTACCGCTATCCTCGGCATACCAGTCTATATTTCTATCCACTTCCACTGGCTCTGCAAAAAATTTACGGTATTGCTGGGCGTTGCCAAAACCCTGATCCAGCAAGGCCTGTAGCTGGGGTAAAAGTTTATATACATCATTTCCGCCAACCTGTTCTACGGAAAGACCCGTTCGTGGAGTAGTGCCAACCAAAGTTGATGCCATTTTTTCTCCTTTATAAAAAGCCGCAGACAGTGAATATTTTCCAAAATCTGCGGCTGTAATAAAATATTATAAAAATTAAATCAATTTTATCTGGAAGCCACGCACATCAGTGATTGATTATCAAAGAGGAAGGCCAATTCGTTTGAAGCTTCAACCAGTTTATTCAGGGCCACAAGATCTGTATTGGTCTCATTCTTTAAGGCATTTATATTGCTATTGGCTGATCTTTGCCTGCTAAAGGTGCTTTTGCTTCTGGAGGCTGTAGCGCGCGCCCTGTTTTTTATCGCCTGATCTTTCGCGGCCTTTTCTTCATCGGCAATGAATTTTTCGCCGTCAACCATAGTTGTATTCATGCGGTTTTCAGCGTCAGCCCAGAAGGTGTTTATATGTTCCACACCTGCCTTGATTTCGGCAGCCCTGTCCAGAAATGCCTGTTTTGAAATCTGCTTGTTCTTCCAGGATGTTGTCAAGACCCGCATCTGGTTGCGATAGCATTGATAGGATTTTTCAACAGAAGCCCGTTCCAGTCCCCATCGATCGGCCTGTTGACCCAAATCCTTTTGATATGCTTCCAGGCGAGCGTTTTGATCCTGAATTTTTTGATAGCGAGCATGGAAGAAACCTGCCGCTCCACCCGCGACCGCACCTCCCACCGCTCCGGCGGCCGCGCCGCGCCAATCGCCGCCAGTGGCCAGAAGTCCAACAAGAGCTCCGCCCAGCGCGCCTATTACGGCGCCTCCCACAGTTTCCTTAATTTCTTGCTGATAACTTTCATCCTTGCATAATTTGTCAATTGGGTCATAGCAATCGGGATAATATTTGGTATTAAAAGTTGGAGTGGATCTTCCCGCACAGGCAAGAATGGAAAAAGCGATCATAATTACAATCATGCAATTTGTAAGATGCCTCATGATATCTTCCTCTAACAATAAAATAAAATATTAAAAAAAATAAATTCTATAATCTGTATGGGTTTCTTAAATAACTGCACATCTATAAAAAAGGCAAGTAATTTTATAAAATTTTATATTTACATATTTTATACGCGCCAGTTACCGGGTGGCTTTTTTATCTTTTATTGTTCAAAGTGTCTATTTTCCAGAATAACAGGGTGGCAATGGATGAAAAAATTTATCAATCTCTGGCAGAGGGGTGGACTTTGCGGGATTTTGGCAATTTAATTGGTCATTATTGTTGGGCGTAAATTGAAGTTGAACGGTGTAGTTTCATGTACCTTAAATAATTATATGGAATCAAACACGGCATAACCTTGTTTAATAAACCTTTTTGGCAAATATTTTAAAAATTTTTGCAAAATTGCCCGCTTTGCTCCAGTTTCTGAATCTGGAATAAATTGTAGTCCATTTCCCAAAGAATTCAGAAAGTTGCCGCCCGACTGAGCCAGTTAAAACAACGCAAAAGATAGCACCTATTACCTTGTGATCGCTTATTCTGGATTTTTTGGACTGGTA
>CAYNKM010000110.1:0-4360 GCA_964397795.1 uncultured Desulfovibrio sp.
ACCCCCTTTTTCAAAAAACTTTAATTTTTATAAAATATAACTTATTGAAAGAATTATGCTTTATTATACTTTCGAATTTTCTTTGTTATCAATAGATGATTTTAACAGAGTCAATAAAAATTATAGCGACTCCTGAATTTCCCGCCGGTAAAGATTCTCAATATGAGCCAGAAGTTTTTGCCGATCTTCCCCGTGTTTTTTATTTATATATTCAATAAGATTGTCCGCCGCCCGCGCCACTTCTTCCCTGGAGCCCATATTATTATAAACCAGATCACAGCGCGCCATTTTTTCTTCTTCGGGCATCTGCCAGGACTCAATAGCCCTGATCTTTTCTTCCGGCCAGTTTCTGTTACTGGCAAGACGTTCAAAGCGTGATTTCTGATCGCAATGTATTCCGACTGTTATCACATCGCCTGAATTTTTATGCCAGCCGGATTCAAAGAAGAGCGGCACTTCCGCGCAAGCCGCGATTTGGTTTTGGTTCTGCTTCCAGAAAGAATTGATTTCATCTCTTACAAGCTCATGGACAAACTTTTCAAATTCCTGCCGAAGCTCCGGTTTTTCCTCAAAAATCCTCATTAATTCGTTTTTGTTGATTGATCTGTCCGGCGATATCGCGTCAGTAAATCCCCTAATTGCCAGCCAGTCGCCCACATCGCGGGATTGGGAATACAATTTGGCTATTATAGCATCAGCGCTAATTACAGGCAAGCCGCGCGCAGCCAGCCTCTCCAAAAAGCTGGACTTGCCCGATCCCGGATTTCCGGTAACAACCACATTGCAGGATTTTTCCGTATTTTTCAAAATTGTGTCAAGAAAATCCTGCGGCAGGGGTGAAGTGAAGGACAGGCGCTCAGCGGTAAGGGGATGCACAAGATCGAGACGGGCAGCGTGCAGCATTTGCCTGGGGGCCATGTCCCGTACCTGGGAAGGGGCATAAAGCCGATCGCCCAAAAGCGGATAACCAGCCTCGGCCATATGCACGCGGATCTGGTGTGTGCGGCCCGTGTGAATTCTGACCGCAAGCAGGGAAAAACTGTTATCTGGCGCGCTCCACAGGCGTTTCCAGGTAGTGTGGGCGTTCTTTCCGCCCCTGTTTTCGGGAACCACCGCCATCCTGGTCCGTATTTCAGGATGGCGTCCGATGGGTAATTTGCTTTCGCCAGTCTCATTGGGAACGCCATGGACAAGGGCCAGATATTCCTTGCCGACCTCCCGTTCGCTGAAGGCGTTGGTAAGCTTCAGGCGGGCTTCCTCCGACAGAGCGACGAGAATGAGACCGCTTGTATCCTTGTCCAGTCTGTGCACAATTCCAGGTCTATCCCCTCCCATGCTCGCAAGCTGGGGAAAACGGCTTAAAAGACGCTGTACAAGGGTATTTTCCGGACAGGACGGGCAGGGATGGACTGTCAGATTCGGGGCCTTGTCGCAGACCGCCAGATTTGCGTCATGCCAGACAATTTTCAGTTCTCCGTCTTCGGCCTTCAATCCGGTTTGATCTTCCTCAAGGTTGAACTGGATTTTTTGTCCGGATTTAAGGCGGCAGGAATTGTCTTTCACAACCCGATTATCCAGGCTGCAGAAACCGCCGCGTATCGCCTTCTGGATACGTCCCCTCGAAATTTCGGGCAGGGCTTCCTTAAGAAACTGATCAAGACGCTGGCCTGAAGCTTCGGGCGGGATTTCCTGCTCAAAATTCATATTAATAACCGGGAGTTGACAGGCTTCTTATGCGATCTGTAAAAGTCACCGGCCGATAAAGATTTTTCAGTTCCTTACCCGGTGAAATGGACGTGACCACGGTGCGTCCGATAACGAGACGCTCGTTATCATTGTCATTCCTTACTATCCGCTCTCCCCAGGTATTGTGGAAAATCGCGGGTTTGCCTTTCCATTCGCCAACATACAAGGCTATATGGCCTTTCATGCCCACCAGACTTAAAAACGGTACGCCACTGCGCAGGATAATGGCCGCCTTTTCAGACGGGCTCAATCCGTTCAGGGATATCACCGAACCCCTTCTCGCCTGCGCGGAAGAATTGCGTGGCAGCCATATTCCGAAGGGAGTCAGAATATCTCGCGTCATCGCGGAACAATCCCTAAGGCCGGCCATGCCTCCCCAGCCGTAGGGCTGTCCCATGAATTGATTGCCTATTCTGGCGACATTGGCAGGGGTGAGGGGCAATGGCATGATGCTTGTTGAATCGGGGGCAAGATCAACTTCCGCGCTCTCGGCAAAACCGGTCGATCCCCTTATGGGGACATAAACCCTGGGAGACGCGTTGGACCAGCCTGGAGCGGCCGGAAGGACCGTACCTATTCCCGCCTGGGAATCGCCTCCTCCCAATCCCGTACCGGGGAGCGTGACCTTGTCCTTCACAAGGGCGGCGTATTTTCCCGATTGCCAGAGGCTCTTGAAGTTTGCGTCAACGTAGGCGACATCGTTGGCGTCCACCCAGCCTCCGGCTATTGGACATTCAACATAATGCCATCGCCCATCACGGCTCGTATGCGCGACCAGAAGGGGAGTTCCGGCGGGCAAAAGGGAATACTGGAAATAATCAAAGGGATTGTCTTTTATATTGGCCGTTGGTTCGGTAAAGCGGTATTCATGGGTTGGAAGCTCGCGCAAGTCTGTATTGCGCAGGGTGATGGCACTGATTGCCTTATTTGGGAAGGAGGCGAGGCCAGCGTTGGCAAGCATGTCAGACCATTCCGGCTGGCTCCACATTCTCGTGGCATCCTTGTAACCGCGGGCGCGTCCGAACAAGGCGGCGACGTCTTTTTTGCGGATGCTGGATCTGGTCATGTGCCAGGGGCCGAAGAGGGTGTTGATAAAGCTTTTTTCCATTTCATCCTGGCGCGCCTGGCTTAAAAGCTGGCGATTTGGGCCGGCGATTTTCGCGTAAACTTCCAGATTTTGCGGGAAGTCCACAAGATCGCGGATTTCAGGACCTGTTGGGGACGGCGGTTTGATTTCCGGAGCTTTTTTCGCGCACGCGGTTAGAAAAATACAGAGAATAAGTAAAAATATATTTTTTCTTGTCATCAAGTTTTATACCTGTAAGGGCAAAAGAATTTTTGAACAGAATGGAAAGCCTGAAACAAAATCTTGCGAAAAGTAATTTACCCCTTTCTGTCTGTCAAGTGGGTATAATTTTATAAATCCGGATAGAGCGGCTAAAAATCAAGCGCCCCAAGGATGATGCCGGCTATTTTTTCCACAAGTTCTGGCGGCATGTCCGCCCATAGGGGGAGGCAGAGCACCTTTTCGCTTATTTCTTCGGCAATCGGGCAGGTCTGGCCATGTATATAGGGAAGCCTGGTCAGGACGGGGTAGAAATAACGTCTGGGATGAATTCTTTCCTTTTCAAGAGCGGCCATGACTTTTGCCCGCAATTCTGGAGTGGAAAAAATCAGGGGATAATAGGCGTGATTCCAGATAAGGCCGTCCTGAAGTTTTATACCGCGCAGGCGGGAATTGTCGGAAGGGTGAAGGATAGTGTCATATAAATCGGTCAATTGGGCGCGATTTTTGAGTATTTCTGGCATCATGGGGAGGAGGGCGAGCCCCATCGCCGCGTGAAGTTCGGAAAGTTTGGCGTTTATGCCCAGCGTATAATGATTATCTCCTCTATGTCCAAAAGCCCGCAATAAATGGAGACTTTCCTCCTCTTCCCTGTTATGGACTATTAAACAGCCTCCTTCAACAGTATGAAAGAGTTTGGTCGCGTGAAAACTGCACATTGAAGCCTGGCCGTAGGAGAGCAGGCTTTTATTTTTGTAAATGCTGCCAAAGGCATGAGCGCCATCGTAAATCACGGGGATATCGTATTGGGAAGAAATTTCATTGAAAGCTTCGATATCGCATGCGTTGCCATAAACCTGGACAGGCATGATACCTGCCACATCCGGATTTTTTTTCAGGTATTCATTGACAAGATGGGGATCAAGACAGGCGGTATAGGGATTGACATCAATAAAAATGGGACTGCAGTTTTCCCAGAGAAGCGCCGAAAGGGTGGCCACATAAGTATAGGGAGTGGTAATGATTTTTTTTCCGTTCAGGCCGAACAGGCGGATCGCGAGCTGCAGGGCCATGGTGCCGTTTGTGTAGAGGGAAAGAAAGGGAGTGCCCAGATAATTCGTAAGCTCCTTTTCCAGTTTGCGGACAAGGGCGCCGTTATTGGTCAGCCATTTTGAAGAAAAAATCTGCAAAGTATATTTTGCAAAAGCTTCCCACTGAGGAAGAATGGTTTCTGTCACATATATCTCTTTCTTGGTTTCCATTGAAATTTCCTCTAATCTGGAAGAAAATATCGGGCGGATTGTGGGTATCAATTCCGCCGCAAATTAA
>CAYNKM010000110.1:4460-6287 GCA_964397795.1 uncultured Desulfovibrio sp.
AAAAATGGCAAAAACTTGACCAGGGCCAGTCTCCCCTGATTTGGCAAGAGACAAGGCTTGCCAACGCTTTTTGCGGGGAATGCAAATTTTGCTGCGGCGAGCAGGATTCTTCAGATCCTTTTCCAATGGCCCTTCTGCCGAATCAAATTGATTCAGAAACCGGAAACGATTTTTTCATGTTAAATTCAAATACAGCTTATCTGGGCTCGGAGGGCTGCAAATCCCTCACTTCTGAAGGATGCCGGCTTCCGCCAGAAAAAAGGCCTGTCGCCTGCGGTTTTTTCCCCATCGTACTTGTGAATGGCTCGCTCTATCTTTATCAGACCTGTCCGGCCGCCATGTTCATACCGCTTCACGAATTTTACAAACTGGGCCGTAAAGTCGCGGTTTATCTGGATAAATTTACACTTGCCGAACTAAGGCATATTTCAATAAACCTTTCTGAAGAAACACTCTCAAAAAAATATATTGATCTTCATATCCGTATTTTTGACGATTCAGGTAAAAATATTGTTCTGGAATAATATCAAGCCGGGCAGATATCGCCGTTTTCAACTACGAAAAGTCGGGAATCCGGAGAGGCTTTTTGCAAAATTTCAACCATATGCGGCTGACAGGTAAAATATAAAATTTGCGCCAGTTTATTTTCAGGTGGATTTTTGACCATATCGGCAAGGGCGCAGGCGGTGCGCCAGGCGCGATCCGGATCAAAATTCACCAGAATTTCATCCATGATCACAGGCAGGGGAATCGCGTGTGAGGCGTGATCCCGGATATAAGCCAGGCGAAGGGACAGATAGGCCTGCTCCTGGGCGCCCCTGCTTAATTTATAGGGGGGAACTGGTTCCCCATGTTCGGGAATAATTTCAAGGCGCGCGTCCTCAAGGCTAGTCTTAAGACCCTTCCAGCGTCCGTTGGTGATAAGCGAGAAGATGTCTGAAGCGATACGGATAACTTCAGGCTGACGCTCTTTTTCAAAGTCGCGCTTCGCTTCCGTAAGGATTGTCTCGGCAAGGGCCAATTGTCCCCATTGACGGGCCATATTGGCAATGCTCGCAAGAAGCATCGCCTCATCCTGACGCAGTCTGGCCAAATCATCCGTATCGGTCATGTTTTCAATTTTGGCTTCCAGATTTCCCAGACTGGTCGCGACTTCCTGATCCTTTTCATTCAGGCCTTTCAGATCCCTTTCCAGATCCAAAAGCTTTTGTTCCTGGCTTTCCCTGTCCTCATTCTCAAATCCGCTTAAAAATTCATTGAGATCCAGCTTGCCAGCCGCCACCCGCAGGGAACTTTCCAGATTGTTCAGGTTTTCATGGAGATTATGTTTTTCTTCCACAAGGCGGGCAGTCTGGATGAAAAGATCCTCATTTTCCGCCTCACCCTGTCTTAAAAGGGCTTTAAGCTGGGCCCTTGCAGACTCAAGGGCGGCATCTCTGGCTCCATACTCATTTTCCTCATCGGCAATAAGGCCATCAAGCCTTTTTTCCTCCTCCAAAAGGGAAGACGCCTTTTCAGACTCAAGCTGAAGATTATCCAGCATGGCGAGCCAGTCTGCCTCTTCCGGAACTTCCCTTTCAAGCTGATCTAGAAAATTTCTTATAGCCGCTTCAAATGATTGTTTTTCCTTTTCGTCCTTGAGATTTTCCTGTTTCAGGCGGATGATCTGTTCTTCAACAAGTAAGGCCTTATCCATGAGCTGCAGGGCTTCCCGCATAATCTGGGGGTCAATGTTGTTTCCCAGACCAAATCCGGAAACAAGCTCCGCCCACTGCCGGCGACAATTCGTCAGCTTTTCAGTGGCCTTTTCCAGCCTTTCCGCGGCCT
>CAYNKM010000111.1:0-6027 GCA_964397795.1 uncultured Desulfovibrio sp.
ATTACAAGCGCTTGAAAAATTTCCCATTTGGCAAGGTAAAGCGGGTAATTCAGGATAAAAGCATGTAATGTGGAACGTTTCCCGTTCCGCACCAATGACGCAAAAGAAATTCCGGTAGAGATATGGAATATGGCGGTACGGGACGTATGGATGCCCATATTTGGTCTGTGGCGCCCCCTATGTCATCATTTATAAGATGGCTTCCAATCTTCACCTTTCCATCATTTCCAGCAAAGCCGCGCCGTACCCTGGCCGATTATTGTTCATGACGGTAAATGAGCCGAGCATGACTTCCATATCCGATTTATCCAGACCATATAGCCTGGCTATAATCAAATCGTTCTCCCGCCTTGTCATGTCCGCTATTTTCTGCTGGGGAATCTGGTCGCTTTCGCCAAGACCAAAATCTGGAAATAAAGGCTCGAAGGCAGCTTTATTGTAAAAGGCGGATAGTCGGAGGGAGTTTCGCGCGAGCTTCAGGAAATCGGGATTATTCCTGATTTCTTCCGCCGTTGGCTGCGGCATCGGCATACGCCAAATATAGGTCTTGTTCACATGTATGGCTATGGAGCAGCGAATTACCCAGTCAAAAACGAGGGAGTTGAAAAAGGCCTGGGCAAAGAATAACGTCTTCAGATTGTATGACCTGACGACAACTTTACCGTTATCAAGGTCATAGCGTTTGGGAATGGATGTCCATAGGGTATTTTGGACGCCAACATCAGCCGGAATCATCGACGCGATCACGCTACGTTCATTGGTATCACTGGCAATATCACGGAATGCGAGCCGGGGATATAATCTGTCTGGCACGATAAACCGGTCTAACTCGTCGGCCTTTTGCAAGCCAAGGGCGTCAAGAACGGCTTCGACCTTGCTCCTGCCCCTGCCTTTGCCTTTGGTTATCCTGGTGGATTCGGGCAAGAGGGGATAGATGTCCTCAATTATCCTGGTCCTTTCCTTTGACAGGAGATGCCTGTCAAATTCATCCGCGTCAAGCCAGTATTCGTTCCTGTTCTCGTCTCCGGCCCTGTTCCAGTACTCACTGTCAAGCTGCCAGATACAGGCGCCCTTGTAGAGGGGAATCATGCCTTTCCCATGGCTCTCATGGAAAATCTTCTTGTCGCTGGTGGCATGAAGCTCGTTTCGGAAATCAATCCATTCAGGCTGAAGATAGGGGTAGCCAGCTCCGTGTATCTTGCGCAGGATGTCAAGCTCCGCGCTGCTCCCCACTTCCATCAGGGCGCGCCAATGGGGGGATGTAACGCTTATGTCATCCATAGCGTACGCGTAGGCGGATTGCGGATCGGCCATTTCGGATGGAGAGGTGAGCATGAAACGGGCACTTATGTCTTTCCTGTCATCCGGCATCGAGACTGTGGGTTTTTCAATCTGCATCAGGCCGAATTTATAAGATGCGTGAACTTCCGGAAAGAGCCTTTCCCTGTTCTCAAAGCCGTAATAATACCGCAACCAGAATTTATCCAGGATGTGTCCGCGCAATTCGGTTGAACCCTCATCGGTCCAAAGGGCTGTGGGGATAATATAGTTCAGCGTGCCGCCCTTGCGAAGAAGGAGGAGGTTGTTTTCAACGAAAAAGCGGAAGAGATTGCCATCCCCGGCGCCCTGTGAATACGGAAAATGCTCCTTGTAGTATTCATTTGTCGATAAAATGCCGTTTTCCTGGCTTTCATAACGTTTGAGAATGAACGGCTTGGCGAGCAATTCGGCTGCCGCGCGCCGCTTGCCGCTATTGTTCATCTGGCGGTAATTGGATCGGTACTGCGAGAAGAAGTCCGGATCGGAAAACTTCGTCTTGTCCCAGGGGGGATTGCCTATAATCACGTCAAAACCGGTACTTTCGGCTTGCGCAAACACTTCCGGAAACTCCAGATGCCAGTTGAAAAAGGAATACTTTTCCCGCATTTGCGCGATCATGGTTTCCGTTTCCTTCCAGTACCGCAGGTGATCCCGCAGCTCCTGCGCGTGCATTCCGTAATCTTTGAGATAACTGGACGCCCTGTTTTTCTTGTCGTCAGCACTTTTCAGGTATGTTTCCTTGCGCCTGTCGTCAGCGCCGGTTCCTGTCGGGGGCGGATCTTTCGCCATCTTCCTGTCGGCGGCGCTTTCGGCCAGCAGCATGTCGGCCCCATTGAGCAGATCAAAATATCGCGCCATCTCCCTTAATCGCGGCTCGATTTCCGTCTGGTATATGGCCTTTGATGTTCTTATGTCGGCGGCCGTTGTGTCCTGCAGGGAGCTCAATTTCATGAACACTTCCCCAAGCTCCCTGAAGGAGTCGCTAATCGACACATCCATAATGTTGACCCGGTTGTCAACAGCCAGACTTTCCCTGACCCGGGACAGGGACGCGCCCACAAGCGAATTGCCCGCCTTTATATGATGCTCTATGAAGGACAGCGGCGTCCCGAAGACAAAAGTCTCAATCCACAGACTCAATTTGGTCAGCTCAACCGCGAAGGGCTGAAGATCGACGCCATAGATGGTTCTTTTCAGGAGAATGCGCTTAAGAATTGCGAATTCATCCGCTTTGATGCCCAGGTCAAGCAGCCCCATTTCCGCAAGCGCCTCGTTTATCCGCTTTTTCTCGTCCTCAAGGATTGGCTTGAGCTTATTGTCCGACTCTATGCGCGTTAGGGCGATATGCTTCAGGTATTTCAGAGCCTCGACCAGCATATGCCCGCTTCCGCAGGCGTTATCCAGGATTTTCAGATCAAGCAGACTTCCGCTTTCCCCAAGCTTTGCCACAGCGTCATCAATTGCGGCTTTTACAAGCGGGCGGGACAGTGATTCCGGCGTAAAGTAGCTCGCGGACTGCTTGCGGGAATTTTTCCCACCGACAAGGTAAACATCCCCCTTCCGGTATTCCACGACAGGGGGCATTATCTCGCACTTCTTTTCAATATTCCTGTAATCCTCGGTGTCAAAATAGCCATCGATGAGTTCGGTCTTGCCTTTCTCCTTTTGCTTGTAGGTGAAATACCAAAGATTTTCCTCCGCGATCCTGAACTCAAACTCAAGCAGGCTTTCATAAATCCGCCCAAGCTGAATGACCGAAAGGGAGGAGAAATCGCGCACATAGCCGGTTGGGCCTTCGCTGTAAAGCATGTCGAGCAGCAGCAGGACTTCGGCATTTGTCATGACCCTTGGCTGGTTGAGCATCCGCGCTATGTGCTTTGCGAACAGGCCGCCGTTGAAGAGCGGAATGTCAAGGTTCGCGTTGCCAGTGTCAAGCGTGTCGAACAGGATTTGCAAACCGTTCCAGCCTTCGTAGCCGTTCCTGTTTCCATTGATGACAAGATCCCTAACTTTTCGGTAAAGTTCGGCGAGTGATATGGAGCGGTAGCCTGGGTGCCTTTCAAGCGTGTTCCTGTGCCTATCCTCAAGATAGGCTATGAATATGAGTCTGAAAGTGAAGTAAAGGCAATTCTTGTAAAGTTCGGTCAATATGGAAGGATCCGGTTTCTTCTGCGCCCGGAAAAGGAATTCGCCGCATTTTTCGAAGAATGAGTCCTTTCCGTCAAGACCATAGATAATGTTGCGCAATTCCTCTTCCGATTCAGCCTTGCGCCTTACGCTCTCCCTGGCGGCCACTTTTACCGGGGCTACCGCGCCCTGGGACGGATAATGCCCCGCATGGCCAAAAAGACCCATAAAGATGCGAAGCGCGTTGACATTGCGGGTTTCCATCAGCCTGTCAAAATTCATGGCCAGATAGCGCTTTTCTGAATGGATGTCGGAATTGTCAACCAGCCAGATTTCATGGCCGTTGCCAAGAAAGCCATAGTCAAGCCGTAATACCGTCAAATACTCAATCAGCTGAAAATACGGGTTGCTGGAGTCGGTCTTGCCATTGTCCAGCGCCACCCTTTCCGCCTTGTCTTCCCAGATGGAGGCCATTCCACGACGCGACTTCGCATCCCCGGACGCGACAACAAAATTCTGTATATCCTTCTCATTGGCGAAAAGGCAGAAGTCAGGGCTTTTTCTGCTGCCATGAAACGTGATGTTCTGCTGGTAGGCATGAGGCCAGCCAAGAAAATCCAGAAGCGCTGAAGTGAAGGTAAGGTCAAGATTACCTTCGCTATCGCCCGGGATGACCCTTTTCTTTATCTCTTCCAGTTCGTCAAATCTGGCTTTTGGATCGTCAAGCGGCGGAAGCGTCGTCAATATCTCATGGTCAAAGAAATTGCGCTCAAAAAGATGGTTGTCAAATATGCCGTCGTAACTCATGCGCACATCCGGAAGGCGAAGGATCGCCGCAGGGATCATACGTATTAAAACGGTATCGGGCAAGGAATGGAGAAGTCCTTCAAAAAAGGCCGCCACTCTTCATAAAAAGAGCATTTGCAAGATGGCTGGTTGAGTTTCAACTCTTGACGCCGCTTTCCCTGGCGAGATTGCCATTATTGGTTCTTCCCCTTTAATTATGTCATATATCATTCATATCAGCTGGATTTTCACCATAATTGGCCTGAAAATGGGTCTGGAAACTCTCGCGGCAAAATCCCTTATATTGACTTATATTTCAAAGACTTATGTGAATTCACGGGGGGGGATAATATTTGATAAGCGATTTTGGCCAGTCGCAAGGGAAGCGCTCTGGACAGGACAAATTGTCTCACTTTGGCCAGAAAATTTTTCAAAATGAGACCGAAGTGGTTAAAATGGACAAGAAAGGCAGGCTTCCGGATTATAGAGACGCGATGTTTGAAAATGTAAAAAGGCTTCTTGAAGAATAAGGCGCGCCGGGACAGGTAAATCAGGGGTGGTTCTTTTTCTCCGCCAATCCGTTCAATCAGAAAGGCTCTGGCCTGGACGTTTTTCCAGCTGGATAAGGCCTCTTTCCGCATGTAAAGGCAGACGGCTCCGGTCTGGGTTTTTAAAAATTAATCCTGGCCTATTGTCTGCTCAAAGAAAAAGACGCTCTGAAATTGGTGAAACCGTTCAGAGAATTAGCGAGAATTTGAATTTTATATTTCAGAAAAATTTTTAATCTTGACTTCGACATCAGGAAAGATGGCGGTAATTTCAAGTTTGCCGCCCATACCTTCAATCAGCAAGCGCAGGGTTGAAATATACATGTCTGTCCGCTTTTCCATATCCGCAACGCTTGGCTGCTTTATGCCCATATTGTGGGCAAGTTCAGTTTGTGACAGGTGCCGAGCTTTACGCAAATTAGACAGTGCCATTTCCTGAAGCAAGGCCTGCGTTTCTTCTTCAATCCTTGCCAGACGTTCAGGAGGCATTTGGGCAAGCAATTGTGCAAATTTTTTAGCCATCAGAATTTTCCTCCGATATTTCTTTCAAGTGAACATCAAGCAATGCGTCTGCTATGGGGACAAAGATTTCATACCAGTTATCAATGCCGGTCTTATCGCCACCAATCAGCAAAATCGCGCATCGGCGGGGATCAAAAGCATACAGTGTTCTTAAAGGTCGGCCTCCAGCCTGGGTGCGAAGTTCACGCATATTGGCATGGCGAGAGTTATAAACTTTGCTTGAATGGGGATAATCCAGCATTGGTCCTTTTTGACGAAGCAAATTTACTGAAGCTGCAAGTTTATCCTGATGCTTCTCCTCAAGGGTATTCCACCACTCCTCAAATTCATCAGTATATTCTACTTCCCATGCCATGCGATATTTATAGCCATCAAGTTATATTTTTTCAAGTATAGCAATTCGCATTGGGTGATATAAATGATTTTTGGGGATAATGGTAATATAGGTATAAAACTGGAAAAAATTATAACTATTGAAAATTACAGGATATTTATTGGATGATTTGTAATTTGGCACTTAAAATTCAAGGCCAATTACCCAATCTTTCCCGTAAATGGGTCAAATAAAATGAGATTTTCAACTTTTCAATAAAAATTAAGGCTTAATAAAAAATGTTGGCTCTGTTTAAACCATGTGTTGTTTTTCTGGGGTAGGACAAGTTTTTTTTTTACCCGCAAGGGGTACGCCGTATCCGTAACCAGCAAAGCTGCTAACGGCTACGCA
>CAYNKM010000112.1:0-5829 GCA_964397795.1 uncultured Desulfovibrio sp.
GTTTTCACAGGCGGGAAATTTTCCGGAAGCTCATTTTCCGTTGTCTCTCTTATGCGCCTTAACAGACGCAGCATGAGGTGTTCGCTGTGCGTCTCAATCAGGAACAGTCCCGGGCTAGTACCTTTTTTGATCGTCCTGATAAAGACATCTCCGAGAGCGGTCTGCCAGGCTGGGTGGATATGAAGCTCCGGCTGCTCGATGGCCACGATAGAATCCTTCTCTCCCGCGCAGGCCGCCACAAGCACCGGCACGATCTGCGAAATCCCTGTGCCCATTTCAAAAGGGGACACCTCGTGTTTGCCGTTAGAAAGAATCACCTTTACATTATATGGCTGGTACAGAAACTCTTCCAAAGCCGGAAGTCTGGAAATAATCACGGGCATGCATTCTTTAAAAGTATTCCGCAATTTTTCCACGTTCACAAGGTCTTCTTTTTTTTCAACAAGTTCCTGTAAACAGGGTTCATAATAATCTTTAAACGAATCCACCAGCGTCCTGAGTACCCGCTCTGTGGGACTGTCTTTTGCCAATTCAAGCCTTTTAGCCTGAATTATCCGGTATCCGGTATCGAAATATTCAGGCCCCGCAAGGTATTCATTGACAAGATCCAGCCTTTCTTGAGAGATGACCTTCAGGAGATCCCAGGCCGCCAAACCGTTCCACCAGGTACTACTTTCAGATCCGGATTGCCCCGGTATTTCCCTCAAGGGCCCGATGACGGTTAAAGTTTTCAGCATGTCCCTGATCGCGTGACATGGCTTCAAAAAAGTGTTCGAAATATTAATGTTTTTATTGTGCATGGAAAAAAGCGTGCTTGTCTCCAAGCCATTTATACTGGCTCCTTCCGCAATCACAAATGTCTGTAGATCAGAATTCCAGTCCGGGGTGGCCCATTTTCCCAAAGGAAACCAGAACTGGTTTTGCTTCAATTCTTTGACGCCATGTATGTCATCGGGAATCGTCCCCTGCGTGGCAGCCCTAAAATCGGATACAAATTTTTCCGCCAATTCCGTGAATGGAAAGACAACTCCGATAAACGGATGCTCTTCGGTATAGGGATCTGTCCTTACCATGAAAAATTGCTCATCGCCTAAAAACACCGTGAAGCTTTCAACCACTGAATGATTGTCCTTTACCGACCATACCAGTGAAAATTCAACCTTTATCTCGGATATGTTTTTTTCTTTCAGTCTGTCTTCAATTTCCGTGACATAAACTTCCATTAGTGGATGTGGATTGATATCCAGACCCAGATATTGTTCAAATTCCATATCGCTTACCTCGACTGTCAAGGATATTGTAACCGGAAGCGACAAATCATGATTGTGAACATAGTCCGCAAATCTGCCGAGGTGTATTTCTCCCGTATTGTCGTAATCAGGATTGTCCTGGCAGAAAAACTCATAGGCGAGCCAAAGAGCCTGGATAATTGTGCTCTTGCCAACGTTGTTGGGTCCGAACAGCAAAGTAATGGGCGAAAACCCTATCGTCAGGCCTTCGCTTCCTATGCTCTTGAAATTGCTTACGCGCAGGGATTTAAGTTTCATAGGTTTGTATCCATTGGTAATTGTGAAAAAATTTCCAATAGCGGAGCATAATATGTACCAACAAAAAAGGCTTATGCCGCGACCTGTTGGACATGGTAATCGATAAAAATTTTATATTTATATAATTTATTTTATAAAGATAAATCTATGATTTTTCAAATCACCCTTTGACATTGCGCCAGGCGGCAGCCAGTAAACAGTTTTTATAGTTGGTCATCGCCAGATAATCCAAGTTTCTTCAATCTGCTGACAAAAGACTGGTAATTTTCAAAACCCAGCATCTCGGAGGCCAGCCCTTTGCGTTTTCCGCTTTCCTGCCAGGCTTTTTTCACATAATGCTTTTCAATATCGTTCAATAATTTGGGCAGGCTGAATCCATGGCCTATGGGGAGATTAGGGATACGGTTTCCCTTTGCTCCAGGAAGCAGGATGGCCTCTTTGGCTGTTTTGGCATCGATAATGTCATTTTCAGTCCACATGGCAGCCCTGGCCACAGTATTTTTGAGTTCGCGAATGTTTCCAGGCCAGGTATGACACATGAAGACGCCTCTTGCATCATCGGAAAGCCTTATATTTAGTGATGCGCCGCTTGCTCCGTATTTCTGGTTTACTTCCTCCAATGCCTTGTCCAGCAACAGGTTTATGTCATTACCGCGCTCACGCAATGGCGGAAGTTTCACCATGCCAATCGCCAGGCGATAGAAAAGATCTTCCCTAAAATTGCCGGTCGCGACTTCTTCCAGGAGATTTCTGTTGGTGGCCGCGATAATACGCACATCCACTTTCTCTCCATGCGCCTCGCCCACGGGCGTGATTTCTCCATCTTCAAGGACCCTCAAAAGTTTTACCTGAACGTCCAGCGGCAGCTCGCCCAATTCATCAAGGAAAATGGTTCCCTTGTCGGCCGCTCTAAAGAATCCAGGCTTGTTATCCACAGCTCCGGTGAATGAACCCTTTTTGACTCCGAAGAGCAGAGACTCAACCAATTCACGGGGTATGGCTCCACAGTTCACAGGTATAAAAGGTTTATTCTTCCGATCACTCGCATTGTGGATGGCCCGGGCGAACAATTCTTTTCCTGTTCCGGATTCTCCTTCGATCAGTACCCGCACATCCCGGGGCGCCATCCTCTCCGCCAGGCGGGCCGCCCGTAGCAACGCGGGGCTTTCGCCAATTATGTCCCGGAAAGCCTCGCCGAGATGCGATTTGCTCAGGGCCATATTTGCGAGATCCCTGTCGGGCAGGAAGTAGGCTGCTATGTCAAAGGGAAAAAGAATATCATTAACGCCGTGTTCTTTTGAGGATTCGATAAGACGGGCGCCGTATTTGGCCGACATCAGGATCCATACCGATGCCATCGCGGGCGTGCCTGGACTCACATGAAAAGTTAAATTGGCCTGCGCTTGCTCCTTCTTGAGATCCTCAACCGCCTCGCGGCATACCCTGTATATTTTCTCAATATTCATTGGCTGATTGTCAAGATCGACATCACGTATTCTTATCTCTCCATGAAATCGCCTTTCAAGCCATTTCACATACTTTTCGCCAGCCGCCTTCGGATGATCGCTTAATAGCTCGACACGGGAAAAACTGCGAGCCTTGAGCGCCTGGGCTGTAGGTCCAGGGGAGGAGGGTTCTTCTGAAGAAGAGGCTTTAAGGTCGGCCATGCCAATCCAGCATACCAGAATATCCATACTATTTCCTTTAATATGGATAGATAACATTATTTATATTAATATTCAATCTTTTATATTTTCATGGAATCCTATCCTGTCTCTTTAAGAAAAAATTATTTATTTCCAATACTTATGTTAAATTAATAGATTGGCATTCTCTTTGCTGAATAGGCGGCATGAAGACGAAAGGAAGAATCAAAACCATATAACCATAATTGGAGGTAATATGCTGCCACTAGTTTTAGGAGTCACCGCTATTTCTTCCGCTTTGAAGTCTATTGGATTGGCGGTAGCCACGACAGTAGCCACTACGGTTGCCGCGGAAACAACCCGGCGATATGTGATCAATTATGGCGGAAATTGTAACGATGGAAGCCATGATCACAGAACCAATAGGGGTAGGGATAGAACTCCGTCTCAAAGAGAAGGCGATAGGAAAAGACGCAGGATTATTAGTATTTGAATTGGATCATGTATGACCAGGGGTGTATGACCAAATAAAAAGGGGTTAGGCAATCAAGGCCAACCCCTTGATTTTATTGATGGCAATGAAGGACTTGAACCTGCGGTCATCACCGAGAAAGCGCTTAAGCCACTCTCGCAATACATATTGGAATTCTATAAATTCAATAATCCATATTTTCCATATCTTTACTTCCCTTCCTGTTTTCCCCAGTTTTAGCGCAGATGTCAGGTTTTTGTGTGGTATTCGAGGTCATTTTAAAAGAGGCTCCGTATTTTATTTTATCAGGATAAAAATGTCGGAATTGCAAATATCGCATCAATTGCGATAGTCACGGCGTTTGTCCAATGCGCTTATCCTTATCTGGAAAAATTTTTATGATTGTCTCATTCAATATTTATAAGGCCAAATAAGTTAAAAAAACCGGCATCGTTATCCCTGTTCTTGATTTTATCATTTTTTACTATAAGGATTTGGTGATTTACATTAATGCAAAGGACAAGCTTATGGAAGACAGGCCGGCCTTTACCGAACAGGATGTTATCTCTTGCAGCATAATCTATCGCACAAACGGATTGGGGGAAGCGTTAAAATTTTTATTGAATGCCGTCTCCCGCATTCTTCCGGTTGAGCGGATCAACATTTTATGCTCCGCAAGGGATTTCAGCGTCTTTTTACCAGTTGCGGATACGATGGAGCCAAACTATGGCATTGTGCGCCGCATGCCTGGTGAAAAGGCGCCCCTGCTTATGCCGGACAAAATTGAGGAGCCCTGCATTATTAATGATTTACGGGAATACCGAACGCTTCTGGATAAATTGATTCCCAATAGGGATGTGCCCCTTTTCCAGTATTCCTCCATGTTGAGGCTGCCCCTTTTTGCCACAGAGGATTATCTGTTTTCCATGCATTTTTTCTGCTCTAACGCCAATGGCTTCAGCCAGGATGTCATTGAGCCTTTGCAAAGTCTTCTCGAGCGTCTCAAGGAAGATTTGCAGGACAAATTTGGTGTAAGCGGCATTGTTCCCGCAAGGGTCGAGCCTGGTGGCAGGATATCAATGCTCAAACAATGTCCTGACATGGGCGCGATAGTGAGTTCTATCGCCAATGTCGCCCCGACACCGGCAACAGTCCTTATCACAGGCGAGACGGGAGTGGGGAAGGAAATGGTTGCGGAGGCGATTCATGAACTTTCACAAAGGGCCAATGCGCCGCTTGTGAAGGTGAATTGCGGAGCGATTCCGGAGACTCTGATTGAAAGCGAACTTTTTGGTCATGAAAGAGGCGCGTTTACCGGCGCCCATGCGACAAGGCAGGGCTACTTCGAAATGGCCTCCGGAGGGACTTTGTTCCTGGATGAAATAGGGGAGATGTCCGCCGCTTCCCAGGTCAGATTGCTGAGAACGCTTGACAGTGGTGTATTTTACAGGGTTGGCAATCCTCGGCCGCACCGCTCCGATGTGCGCATAATCGCGGCCACAAACAGGAATCTGCCCCAGCTTGTCCGTGAGGGCGGATTCAGAAAGGATCTTTACTACAGGCTTGCCGTTTATCCCCTTCACATTCCTCCCTTGCGGGACAGGCCAAAGGATATACTTCATCTTGTCGAATATTTTTTAAAAAGCAAAATGGAAAAAAATGGCGTTTATATATTGCCCAAATTTCTCCAACAAGAGCAAAAAAGGCTGATAGGGCATAATTGGCCAGGAAATGTCCGGGAACTGGAATATGTTGTGGAAAGAGCGTTGATTGACGCCAGATATGGCCAAAGCCAGGGCCTGCTTCATTTTAATTTTCTTGAAGATCTGGACGGGCCGGAAGAAGCGGCGGCATTGAGCGACGGCTGGCCCAGTCTTGCCGAGCTAAATAACCGTTATATTAATATGGTGCTGAAAAAAACCGGAGGGCGTTTAAGCGGACCTAACGGAGCCGCGAATATTTTGGGAATCCATTACACAACCCTATGCGCCCATTTAAAAAAGAGTAAAAAATAGGCATAAAATCCATTGCCTTGAAATTTTCACCGGGAAAACCTGTAAAAAAGAATTGCTTCCCAAGCTTTCAGGCATCCTGTTTATGAAATGACCCGTCTTGCCAGCCTTGCTCCAGCGATTAATGAGTCTCTTATCCGGCAACTGACGCG
>CAYNKM010000113.1:0-5817 GCA_964397795.1 uncultured Desulfovibrio sp.
AAGTCCCCCATATTGGAGAACCATATCTCTTGTCAGCCTGACATTGCCCGCGACATCTATATGCCTTGTGGTAAAAAAATCGCTGGTAACAGCTTTTTCATATAGCCATACTGAAATTGTTCCCACCGCCGCAAGAGACAGGAGCAATCCCGCAATTGCCAGAATAATGGCCAGTAAAGTTTTCCAGCTGATAAAATTTATTATTCCGGCAGATTTTTTGGCCAGAAATTTTATGGTTTCCCTTTCCCTGCCCGCTTTTTTGGAATTGGTATTAATGCCCGATTTTGAAGAAGAACCGCGCCAATTGCGTTCCCCTCTTTTAGAAGATGAAATCATGAAATTATTTTTAATTCAGACTCAAGAACAATACCGAATTCCTGTCTAACTTTTTCCTGGGCTAACGCCATTAGATCAAAAGCGGCATCAGACGAACCCTTGCCAGTATTAATAAGAAAATTAGCATGCATGGAAGAAAATGCCATACCCCCAAGTTCCTTGCCTCTGAAACCCGCCATATCTAGAAGTTTTCCCGCGCTTTCACTGCCCAGGGGATTCTTGAACGCACATCCCCCGCTCCAGGCGGTAATTGGCTGTCTGGATTTTTTCTTGAAAAAATTGAGACTCATTCGTCTATAAATGACATTGAAATCACAATGGGTCAAGGCAAAAATAATTTCAGTCACAAGACTTTCCTTTTCAGGAAATTCCATTTTTCTGTATGAAGGATTTAAGTCTGTGCTTTTATAAGTTTTTATATTTCCGTTTATCCAGCAGGAAACAGAGTGAAGGCAATCTGAAGCAGTTGCGCCAAAAGACCCCGCGTTCATCATAACCGCCCCACCCGCGGAACCGGGAATACCAGTCAAACCTTCAAGTCCGGACAATCCGTTTTTGACACAAAAACCCAGCAATTTGCTCAAACGTTCTCCAGCCTGAACCCTGACAAGAATTTTATCTTTCTCCTGGCCAAAAATCTCGATCTTCCTGTAAGGTTTGACTTTAACTATAACCAGAGGAAGTTCGCCCTCGCGAACCAGCAAATTACTGCCCTGACCCAGGAAAAAAGGATCGCCTCCATAATAATTAAGTCTCTCGGGCAATTTTTCCAGATCGTTTTTATCTTCTATAACAAGTTCCGCCAACGCGGTACCGCCAAGATGGATGGAGGTCCTTTCCTTGAACGATGGATTCCTCGTTTCAAGCATTTGTTTTTAACCAGTCAGAACCAAGGTTGGTTATTGTGCCAGCGCCCAGAGTCAATAAAACATCTCCTGGCCTCAGAATTTCTTCCAGTCCCTTTTGTAATTCCTCAAGCTTTTCATAATAATGAACGGGAGTATTGCAAATCTGCCTGATACCCAACGCGAGATTTTGGCCGCTTATCCCAGGTATCGGTTTTTCAGAAGCGGCATAGATTTCAGTTAGCATCAATTCGTCAACACTTTCAAATATCTTGCAAAATTCTCCAAAATGATCCCGGGTTCTTGTAAACCGGTGCGGCTGAAAAGCGGCTACAATCCGCCTTCCTGGAAATACGTCCCTTGCACATTCCAGGGTCGCCCTTATTTCTGCCGGATGATGTCCATAATCATCAATGACAGTTATTCCGTTTTTTTCTCCCTTCTTCTCAAAGCGCCGCCCCACTCCCCTGAAACTTGCCAGCCCCTTAACACAATCAGAAAATGAAATATCCGCATATAAAGAGGCTCCTATGGCCGCCAGGGCATTCAAAATATTGTGTTTACCCGGCTGGGGAAGACGCACTTCTCCCAGCTTCTCACCGGATTTCCACACTTCAAAATAATTTTCCTCGCCTGTCTTGAGGATTCTTGCCCTTAAATCATTACCCTCATTAAAGCCATAGGTTAAATAAGGCCTTTTAATCAGGTGAATCAATTTACGAATACCGGGATCGTCTCCGCATACAATATTCAGACCATAAAATGGGGCATTATTCATGAATTGTAAAAAGGCCCTGTCAATCGCGTTTCTGTCCTTGTAAAAATCAAGATGATCTTCATCTATATTGGTAATTATATTAATTATTGGGAAAAGGCATAAAAATGAGCCATCGGATTCATCCGCTTCCGCAATCAGGAAATTTCCTTCGCCGAGTCTGGCATTCGCGCCATATACATTCAACCTTCCCCCGATTATGACTGTGGGGTCGTAACGGGCTGTGTCAAAAATGGCGGCCACAAGAGAAGTGGTCGTTGTTTTTCCATGAGTTCCCGCAATGGCGACACCCTGTTTCAATCGCATTAATTCCGCGAGCATTTCCGCTCTGGGTATTATGGCAATTTTTCTTCTTCTGGCTTCCTGAATTTCGGAATTTTCGTCTGTTATGGCAGAAGACCGGATTACCACCTGAACATCGCCCACATTTTGAGGACTATGGCCCAAAAAAACCTGGGCGCCCAAATCCGCAAGTCTCTTTATAACAGAAGATCTGGAAAGATCGGAACCGGATACCTGATAACCCTGCTGCAGCAAAATTTCCGCAATCCCGCTCATCCCTGATCCGCCAATGCCAACCATATGTATTTTATGAATTTTCTTATTCATGCGGGCGCGAATCCTTTTTTTTTGATAATATGTCTTCCATACAATTCACAATCAGTTCAGCCGCGTTCTTTCTGGCCAATCTGTATGAGGCATTTCCCATTTGACCTAACTTTTCGGTGTCTGAAATAAGCCTTAAAATAATATCTCGGCTGTCTGGAGAATTTAATTCGCTTTCTGGAAGTAAAATGGCGGCTCCCGCATCTGCCAGAGTCCGCGCGTTTCTGGTTTGATGATCGTGAATGGCGAAAGGAAAGGGAACAAACATTGCCGGCAGGCCGCAAATACTTAATTCAGCGATAGTGCTTGCCCCTGATCTGCATAAAACAAGATCGGCCCATTCATAGGCTTCTTCCATATGCTCGATAAAAGGCGAAATCCTGAATTGTTCTGAATTACCGGCCGGAAAATTTTCCCTTATTCTTTCAAAATCCTTTTTACCAGTCTGAAGCCAGACACTTATATTATTATCATTGAAAAATGTGATATTTTCGCGGACAAAATTATTCAGGGCCTGGGCGCCCTGGGATCCACCCAGGACGAGCAGATTTCTTTCCGGTTTTCTTTTAAGCCTGTTTGAATGAACCGAATTAAAAATTTTTCTGACTGGATTTCCAGAAATATAAGGGTTTAAGCCAACTCCCCGGGTATCAGGCATTGTTACGCAAACCCTGTCGGCAAACCTTGCTAGTACTCTGTTTCCCGTGCCTGCCACGGCATTTTGTTCCTGAATAAGAAAGGGAATTTTATTAAGAAATGCCGCCAGGGCCGGCGCAAATGATGCATAACCCCCAAATCCGGCCAGACAATCGGGAGTAAAATCTTTCATAATCTTGTTGGATCTGTAAATTGCCCTGAGCATCTTTATAAAGGCCGGCACCGCCTTTAGTCCCCTGCCCAGAAATCCCCGCACATCCAGTCCGATAAAAGGAATATCCCATTTCCTGGTTAGCTCTTTTTCAGGGCCATAAAGAGATCCGACAAAAAGAAGCTGAATATCGGGATATTTGTTGCGGAGTTCTTCCGCGACAGCGAGAGCGGGAAAAATGTGACCGCCAGTACCGCCGGATGTCAGAATGACTTTTTCCATGATTTCTGTATTCGGGAAAAATTTAGGATGAGGCCAAGACAGAGCATTGTCGCAAAAAGATTGCTCCCCCCATAACTCAATAATGGCATGGGCACGCCTTTGGGCGGAGCCATACCCATCACGACTGCCAGATTGAGGACAGTTCCCATTATAAGGACTATTGTCAGGGCAAATACAATGAATCGATCCCTTATATCCGATTGGCTCATGATTATCCGATAACAGCGCCAAAAGAGGAGGGAAAAGAGAATCATTACGATTGTTATTCCTATAAAGCCCATTTCTTCTGCCAGAACCGCCATGATAAAGTCATTATGGGCTTCAGGAAGATAAAACATTTTTTGTTTGCTCGCGCCAATACCCACGCCAAAAAAGCTTCCGGAACCAATGGCAAGCAAGGACTGCACAAGCTGGTAACCTGTATTACTGGCATCCTGAAAGGGATCCATAAAAGCCAGCAGACGTCTCATCCTGTATGGTTCCGCTATGGCAAGAGCGATAGCGCCGGCGCAGGCCAGGGCGAGGGAGAGGAAGATATAGATAAATCTTGTCCCTCCCGCCACACACATGAAAAAAAGAATGCAGGCTATGACAACCGCGCTTCCAAAATCCGGCTGCAGAAGAAGTAAAAAGCAGAAAAGTCCGGTAACGGCAAAGGGAGGAATAACGCCCCTGCTGAAAGTTTTAATCAATTCATGTTTGGCGCTCATAAAATATGCAAGATAAAGCGCCAGGGCTATTTTTACAAATTCCATGGGCTGGATTGAAATAAAACCGAAGCGAATCCAGCGTTTGGCTCCATTTATAGTGGGAGTGAGCGGAGATAATGTTATGAGAAGCAGGAGAAGGGCGCATAAAAGGGCGGGATAGTGAAGACGATAAATCCATTGTCTTGGCAGACACGCTCCACACCATAGGGCAACCCCGCCTGCACAGGCGAAAAGAAGCTGCCGTTTAAAAAAATAATATTTATCTCCATAACTTTGTTCAGCCATTATTCCGCTTGCGGACAGAACCATTACAAGGCCTATGGCCAAAAGAATGAGGACAATGGAAATCAATCCCCAGTCGGGGGTTGAAACTTCATAAACTTCTTTTATCCTGGGTTTTTCTTCTTCCTGCATCAGGATAACTCCATCACAATTTGGCGAAAATCATCGCCACGTTCTTCGTAATTTTTATATAAATCATAACTCGCGGTTGCGGGGGCAAGCAAAATAACGTCGCCTGGACTGGAATGTGGATAAAGATAATGCACCGCATCAGCAAGAACTGGAAACCAGCTCATCGGTACGATGTCCTTGAATGCGTTTTCAAAAATTTCCCTACTATCTCCAAAAAGGGCGACTTCCTTAACCTTGTCCCTGACAAGATTTTGCAGGGCCAAAAGATCTCCCCCCTTGAATTTGCCCCCGCATAAAAGCCGAACCGGCTGATCAAAAGCTTCAAGAGCGACCTTGAGCGCGGAAACAGTGGTACATTTTGAATCATTTACAAATTTGACACCATTTAAATCCCTAATAATTTCAAGTCTATGTGGTAATGGCTTGAAACAGGCTACAGCCCTTGCCGCGTTTTCAGGGCTAACTCCAAAAAATCTTGCTCCCTGCCAGGCCGCCTCAATATTAAATTGATTATGCTTTCCCAGGAGAAGGGTTTGGGGAAAGCGGTTGGCATTATCGTCAAGCCATAATTTCAAGCCAGGGATTGGGTGGTGACTGGCAATTTCCTTGAGTTCGGGATTTATGATAGCAAGATCCCCCTTATCCTGACAGCGGAAAAGACGGAATTTGGCTTCGGTATATTCTTCCATACTCTTGTGATAATCGAGATGGTTCGGGCTTAAGTTGAGCAAAATCCCGCAGCGGGGACAAAATGTATTACAGGCCTGCAACTGAAAACTGGAAATTTCGAGGACAATTACATTGGCCTTTCTGCTATCCAGAACATACTCGGACAGGGGTGTGCCAATATTGCCACCCAGGAAAACCGAATATCCCTGACTTTTAAGCATTGCGGCTGCCAGGGAAGCAGGCGTTGTTTTTCCGCTCGTCCCCGTTACCGCCAAAACTGGCTCATCATCAAGAAAGCGCCAGGCAAGTTCCATTTCCGAAATAAGTTCTGATTTTCCATTTTGAAATTTTTCAAGATGAGCCTTGGGTATT
>CAYNKM010000114.1:0-5766 GCA_964397795.1 uncultured Desulfovibrio sp.
GTACAGAAGAAAGAAGAGGTATACGGGATCTGGCTGACTGATAAAGAGCTGTCTTGGGAAATCTTGTTGACAGGGACAACTTCTTTCTGGCTGGAAATGACAAAAGATTCAGCGGATTTTCTTTTCGTATGGACAGCAGGAAAATTCCATCTTCAGTAATAAAATTGCAGTTGGCGGAAAAAATAAAGGAAGAGGAAGCCCAGGGAAAAAAGCCAGGTTCAAAAAGGAAAAAAGAATTAAGAGAGGAAATTGTCAACAGACTTTCCGCAAATGCCGATTTTGTGCCTTCCCTAATTGATTGTCTGTGGGATGCTGAAAAAGGCATACTTATAATATCATCCACATCTGAAAAGGTGATAAACAGAATTTTAAAAAGTTTTGAAGGCAGCTTTCATAAATCACTGCAGCCCTTAAGTACCGATGCGGATATAAAGAAAATTTTCAGGGATATTCATAATAATAATGGCACGAAACTTTCATCATATACAATACAGCCGGTGGGTACGGCCAGTCTGAAAAGAAATCTGGAGGAATCGGGGCCAAGTTCAATAAAAACTTTAAATAATCATGACGCGGTAAGTGAGGCGCTAAATTCGGGTTTTGAGATAAACAAGGTCTGTTATATATCTACAGATAATAATAATGAGGAAAATCAGATTTATTTCTGCATGGATGATAAACTTCAGGTAAATGGCATTCATTTTCCCAAAAAAGACCGGGAAGATGAGGAAGACGCTGTTTTTTTGATAAACGCGCAGATTTGCGCCGATACCGTCCAGATGCTTGCGGATTTAATCCAGAATAAATAAAAAGTTTGATATTTGAAATAATATTAATTTTTTTTAATGGTTAAACTAACTTGCAATACGGGAGGTTTACATGAAAGGTTTTGCGATGAAATCCCTTAATAAAACAGGCTGGATTGAAAAGGATAAGCCCAAATGCGGTCCCATGGACGCCCTGGTCCGGCCTATTGCCGTTTCTCCCTGCACTTCCGATGTTCATACCGTCTGGGAGGGAGCGCTTGGCGATCGCCATGACATGATTCTTGGTCATGAGGCGGTGGGCGAAGTGGTTGAAGTTGGCTCCATGGTCAAGGATTTCAAGCCTGGTGACAAGGTTATTGTTCCCGCCATTACTCCTGACTGGAACTCATTGGAAGCCCAGGATGGCTATTCCATGCATTCGGGCGGAATGCTCTCCGGATGGAAATTTTCCAATTTTAAAGATGGCGTATTTGCCGAACTGTTTCATGTAAATGACGCGGATGGCAATCTTGCCCATCTACCCGAAGAACTGGATCCGGCAGAAGCGGTAATGTTAAGCGATATGGTTCCCACAGGTCTTCACGGTTCTGAACTCGCCGATGTGCAATATGGCGATTCTGTTCTTGTTGTGGGCATTGGACCAGTGGGACTTATGGGAGTCGCAGGCGCGGCCTTGAGAGGAGCGGGACAAATTCTGGCGGTTGTCTACCGTTCAATATGCATAGAAGCAGCAAAGGTATATGTCGCGACCGATATTATCAATTATAAGGATGGCGATCTCGTAACCCAGGTTATGGACAAGACCAGGGGCAAGGGCGTGGATAAGGCCATTATTGCCGGCGGCGACAATGATACTTTTGCCGAAGTTATCAAGGTTCTTAAACCCGGCGGAATTATTGGAAATGTAAATTACCTTGGAACGGGCGAATCTATCAAGATTCCGCGTGTGGAATGGGGCTGCGGGATGGGACACAAGACAATCAAAGGCGGCCTTATGCCTGGCGGCCGCAGACGCATGGAAAGACTTGCCAGCCTGCTTGTAAATAAAAGAATTGACGTAAAGCCAATGCTGACCCATCGCTTCAAAGGATTTGACCACCTTGAGGAAGCCCTTCTCCTTATGAAGGATAAGCCAAGGGATCTTATCAAACCTGTAGTTGTTATGTAACCAGTTTATAATTAATGATTTCCGGGCCCGTAAATAATTTTCCATTTACGGGCTTTGTTTTAAGTCTTATTCAGGAAAATAAATAAACACAGGACTTTATAATGTCATTAAAAAATTTCCTGGTTGATAAAACTTTTAATGCCATGAGGGATAAGGTGATCAATCCTAAAATAGCTGATATTGCCAAAGTCAAAAGTATTGAATTAAATGATGGTAAGATAAACCTGATTTGCACACTCAACGGTCTGGATGATGTTGAAATTAATATAACGTGTAATAAAGTATCCATTTCTCCTGATGGAGAAAGTATTACCGTTTCCGATTTTACTTCAAATATGCCCTTTGCGGAAAACGCCCTGAACGCGTTTGCCAGCCGGGAATTCAAGATAGATTCTGGCCCTTTGATTAAAATGGGTCTTTTGGCAGCCAGAAAAATGTTGAATCTGAATTAAATAATATGACAGGAAAAAAAGATGGCCACACATATAAATAAAATCAAGAGGATAGCCCTTATCGCCCATGATAATATGAAAGAAGCCCTGCTTGAATGGTGCCAGCAGCATAAAAAGGAGCTCGAGCAGCATCAGTTATGTGGAACAGGCACAACCTCAAGATTAATCCGGGAAGAAACCGGTTTGCCTGTTAAATCCTACCTGAGTGGCCCCCTGGGAGGAGATCAGCAGATAGGGGCCTCACTTGCAGAAGGCGAACTCGATATAGTGATCTTTTTCTCTGATCCGCTAACCGCCCAACCCCATGATCCGGACGTCAAGGCGCTTTTACGCATAGCCCAGGTCTATGATGTGCCCATTGCCCTGAACAGATCTTCCGCCGATTATTTTATTCATTCTCCGCTCTTTTCCAATGAATATACCTATGAACAACATATAACATCCATCAAGAAATAAATTTGGCTTTATTTTACCTCAAAAAAATCTGGCGGCTTGTCATTATTCACTATTTTTGATATGAAAAAAATTAATTTTTTATATTTTTGCTTGATAATTTCATAAAAATCCTTTTTTCATTTTCCTGTACTGTCAGAATAATATATGCTCTATAATATGAAATATCTTATTTAAAGGAGAGCCTTTAATGTCCAATCAGCCTCAAAAAGACGATCTGGTAGTCGGATTTGGCGAAGTCCTTTGGGATATGCTTCCAGGCGGCAAGCAGCTGGGAGGGGCGCCATCCAATTTTGCTTATCATACGGATCAATGCGGTCTGGAAAGCTGTGTGATAAGCGCGATAGGAGATGACGCGTTAGGCCAGGAAATTGTGGATAGTCTGGATGGAAAAAAACTGAATTATGTTCTGGAAAAAGTGGAATATCCCACTGGAACGGTGCAGGTAACAGTTGAGAAAGGCATCCCCTCCTATGAAATAAGGGAAGGTGTCGCGTGGGATAATATTCCTTCAACTGACACACTTAAAGAAATCGCTTCACGGACAAGAGCCGTTTGCTTCGGAACGCTTGGGCAGAGAAGCGCGATCTCCCGACAATGCCTGCATGATTTTGTGGAGGCCATGCCTCATGATGGGGAGAGATTGATTATTTGTGACGCCAACTTGCGCCAGAATTTTTACTCAAAGGAAATTCTGGAAGAATCAATGCAGCTATGTAATGTTCTGAAAATCAACGATGAAGAATTGATTACCCTTAGTCGTATATTTGGCTATCCCGGAATAGATCTTAAGGATAAATGCTGGATTCTTTTGGGAAAATATAATTTAAAAATGCTCATCCTTACTTGCGGTATTAATGGAAGTTATATTTTTACGCCGGGTCAGGTTTCCTTCCTGCCTACTCCTACTGTTGATGTTGTGGATACGGTCGGAGCGGGAGACGCTTTCAGCGCTTCCCTTATTTCCAGTATCCTGCGCGGCTGTGATATCAAGAATGCTCATAATAATGCCATTAATGTTTCAGCCTATGTATGCACAAAAAGTGGCGGGATGCCAGATTATGATAATGAAGTAAAATCAAAACTGGTGTTTCCGGAGGAAGGCAAGGAAAGCATTGAAAACAATTTTCCCAGAATGGCCCCCAAAGACAACGCAAAAAGCGGGAATGCGAAACCTTCAAAAAGCATGTCCGTATAAAACGGCAAGATAAATCTCCTTAAATAAATTATTACAAGAATTTGGAATATAAATTAAAAAACCTGGATTTGTAATCATGATATCCAGGTTTTTTATTTATTATGGAAACAAGAAGAAAATTTACATATAGAGCGGTTTTTCATTTCCTACAGAAGTTGGAGGCGTATGGCCGGAATAAAGAACGGTATCATCCGGAAGCTTTAAAATTTTATTCAGGATACTGTCTATCAGAAGCCGCTGGTTGCCGCCAGGAAATTGGGATGTCCCCGCGCTTCCCCTAAAGATGGCGTCTCCCACAAAAGCCGCCCTATCCTGCGGACTGTAAAAAGTTACGGAATCTGGTGTGTGACCGGGAGTGGCTATTACCTGCAGTCCAAATTGGGGATTGTCGGGAAGGGATATAAAATCCCCGTCCTCAAAAAACTGGGCTTCTGGCAGAATAATATCCCTTCCGAATTCGCCACTTAAATTAATTTCCGGGTCTGTCAGATATTGCTGGCCTGGTTTTGAAATATAATAGGGGATTCCAAGCCTTTCATGAAGTTCCTGAACCGCTCCTGTGTGATCAAAATGACCATGTGTTAATAATATTGCCTTGATCTTCAGATTATTTCGTTTGATTATCTGGTACAGTTTTTCTGCTTCCGCTCCGGGATCAATCAAAAAACCTTCCCTGGTTTCAGGATCGATATAGAAGTAGGCGTTTTCACAAAAAACATCAGATACCGGCACTTGCTCTATCATAATTCTGCCTTTTTACAATAAATTCGGGATATAAAAATTATCAGGCTTAATTCAACTTGCAACCGTCAATGCCGCAAGACTGGCCGCTGACAGGATTATTCGCTTTTTCAAACTTGAGAGAACGGGTGAGAACTTCCTTAAAATCTTCGGTAGAAATTGCTCCAGGAATCGTTAGTCCATCGGGGAACATAAAATAGGGAACACCCCTCACACCCTGTCTATAGGCTGCCTCTTCTTCTTCGCGCACTTCCTTTGCAAATATGTCGCCCTTCAAAAGGGAAAGTATTTCATTCTCCTCAAGCCCGGCCATTATACCAGCTTCAATCAGAACGGAATCCTCGGCAAGGCGCAAATTTTTGGTAAAATAGGCGGCAAAAAGCAGTTCATTCAATTTTGCAGTAATCTCCTTGTTGTTTTTTGACTGGGCCAGCTTCATCAGTCGATGGGCATTAAAAGTATTTGTGAACTGGGTGGTCGCATAATTAAATTCAATGCCCTCCGCCTTGCCCAATTGCGAAATATGTTCAATCTGGGCTTCAGCCTCTTTCAGGGGCAGCCTGTACTTGGCGGCAAACCTGGTAGCGGTATCAGTTAAGGGCTCTTGCGGAGCATTGGGATCAAGCTGGAAGGCCAGGGATTCCAGCTCAACTTCATTGGCGATTCCCAGCTCGTTTATCGCCTTGTGCAGACGGGCTTCAGCAATATAACAATAAGGACATACAAAATCGCTCCAGAATGTAATTTTCAACTCCATCTCCTTTTGTATATGGAAGTGACACTATAATTAAATATCTTTATGGAATTAAATTTTTGTAACAAATAACACATAATTATTCAAGTTTCCATTATACATTTTTTTACTAAATTTTTATAATAGCTTTTTTTAGATAAATATTTTATCAAATTTTTATGAAAAATAGCGCGGAATGCCGCTTATCCAAGGGAAGGCCCAGACAATTTGACAGAGAAAAAGCGTTAATCAAC
>CAYNKM010000115.1:0-5757 GCA_964397795.1 uncultured Desulfovibrio sp.
AAACGCGTGCCGGCCTTCGCGCAATGGGTGGAACAGGATGCCAAAAATCCCGAACAGTGGTGCGCGCGTATGTGGGCTCCCGAAAAGCCCTATCGTTTCCGCAACAAAAGACCAGGCAAACTGGTCTGGCCCCGAATTTACGAGGCTCATGTCGGCATGGCCCAGTCCTCATTAAGCCATTATGGGGAAAGCGTGGGTACATATGAATATTTTATGCGCTTTGTCCTCCCAAAAATAAAGGCCGATGGTTATACAGCCCTGCAATTAATGGGTCTTCTTGAACATCCTCTTTACCGTTCCTTTGGCTATCAGGTAAGCAGTTATTTCGCTCCAAGCTTCCGTTATGGCAATCCTGATCAGTTTAAGGAACTGGTGGATACGGCTCATGGCCTCGGACTGGCCGTTATTCTCGATATCCCGCATGGGCATGCTGCAGCCAATACGGAACAGGGAATCGCCAGTTATGACGGTTCAAACTATCTATTCAGCGCCAAATACAATCAGTGGGGAACGCCTTCATTTGACTATTCAAATGAAATGACCAGACGCTTTCTTCTTTCCAATTTGCGCTACTGGATGGAGGAATTCCAGATCGATGGTTTCCGCTTTGACGCGGTGGGAAACATGCTCTATCAGGATCATGGAATAAATGACAGTTTTTCCCATGTTGGGCGCTGTTTCTACGGCAAGGATGGTATGCCCCGCGAAGATGTTGATGGCGAACTTTATATCTGCCTTGCCAATTTCCTAATTCATGATCTGGATGAAAATGCCATAAGCATCGCCGAAGAGTTTTCCGGAATGCCAGGCCTCACCTGCCCTCCCTCTGAAGGAGGCTTGGGGTTTGACTATCGCTTCGCGATGGGCATTCCCGATTATTGGGCGAAGGTCATAGAACAGCCCAGGGATTTGGGAAGCATGTGGTATGAAATGACCAATCACCGGCCCTATGATCGCACAATCAGTTATGTCGAATGCCATGACCAGTGCATAAATGGCGATGACGCCTTTATCTGGCGGTTAATTGGCGATGATATGTATTATTATATGGCTTTAACCTCCAATGAAAAATGGAATGTTTCCCGTGGCCTGGCCTTCTGGAAATTAATGCGCCTGATAACCCTGGCCACCGCGGACGCCGGCTATCTTAATTTTATGGGTAATGAATTTGGCCATCCTGAATGGCTTGATGCTGAAGAACATGCCCATAGACAATGGCATCTTGCAGAGCAAAAAGATCTGAAATATGCCGGATTAAGCGCGTGGGACAAGGCTGAATTAAAAGATTTGGTAGGAAAACATATTGATGACTTTCTGCTGCCTCCCCTTTTCAGATATATTCATGAGGAAGATCGTATTCTGACTTTTGAAAGGGGACGTCTGTTATTCATATTTAATTTCAATGAAACCCGGGCCAAAGAGGATCTTCTTTTTGCCGTTACTCCAGGAAAGTATGTGGAAATTCTTTCTTCAGATGAAAAGAAATTTTCAGGATATGGCAACCTTAAAGTTGGCAAACATCCCCTTGAACATTTTACCGTACCCATTGAAGGCCGCTGGGAACAGGATATAAGACTTTATATGCCTCCGCTCACAGCCCTGATTCTGCACAGGGAAGACTGAACTTGAAGAAAGCCCTGCTATTTTTGGCAGGGCTTTCTTTTTTTATTCAAAATAGGGACATTCCCGGAAAGAAAGCCCTTTTAAATCCTTTTCCGAAAGAACAGGATTTGAACAGGGCCAATTGATTTTAAGTTCCGGATCATTCCAGAGAAGAGTATATTCATCCCCTGGTGTATAATAATCAGTACATTTATATACAAATTCCGCAGTCTCACTTAATACCAGAAAGGCATGGGCAAACCCGGGCGGTATCCAGAGCTGCCAATTATCTTCCGTATCCAGTTTTGCCTGATATGTCTTGCTGAAATATGGCGAACTTATTCTTAAATCAACGCAAACATCCAGAACAACTCCTTCTATCGCGCGAACAAGCTTTCCCTGTGGATGTCTGTATTGAAAATGTAATCCGCGCAGAACATTTTTACTGGATTTACTCTGGTTGTCCTGAACAAAGTTATAATCTCCGCAGTGCTTCCTGAATTCATTTTCCCTGAATGTCTCCATAAAATATCCGCGGGAATCCCTGTAAATTTTAGGAACAAGGATGACCGGTCCACCGGGATCTAAAACTCTGAATTCCATTGTTCTACCACAAAAAATCTATTTCTGGATCAATTTTAAAATGTACTGCCCATAATCCGTTTTGGCCATCTGCATTCCCAATTTTTCCATTTCTTCCCTGCTGATCCAGCCCTTTCTCCAGGCTATCTCCTCAAGACAGGCAATTTGCAAGCCCTGCCTTGACTCTATCGCCTGAACATATGACGCGGCTTCCATCAGGCTTGCGCATGTGCCAGTATCAAGCCAGGCAAAGCCCCTGCCAAAAATTTCCACGCCCAATTTGCCAGCTTCCAGATAATACTGATTAATCGAACTTATTTCCAGCTCGCCCCTTGCGGAAGGTTTCATGGAACGCGCAAGTTCAATCACCTGATTATCATAAAAATAAAGGCCGGTTACTGCAAAGGAAGACGTGGGACACTGCGGTTTCTCTATAATTGAAACAGGTTTCATTTTGGAATCAAATGTGATAATACCAAAACGCTCCGGATCCTTTACCTGGTAGGCGAATATTGTCGCTCCCTCACCGCGTGACAGTGCCTTTTGTAATTTGGGAACAAAATGCTGTCCATAAAAAATGTTATCGCCCAATATCAGACATACGGAATCTTCTCCAATAAAATCCGCGCCTATTATAAACGCCTGGGCGATTCCTCCCGGATACGATTGAACCATATATTCAAACTTGACTCCAAACCGTTCCCCACTGCCCAAAAGCTTTTCAAAATTGGGCAAATCATCTGGAGTTGATATAATTAAAATATCCCTGATTCCTGCCAGCATTAATACCGACAGGGGATAGTAAATCATTGGTTTATCATAAATAGGCAATAGCTGTTTGGAAGTGCCCAGGGTTATTGGATATAGCCTTGTTCCCGATCCTCCGGCCAGAACTATGCCCTTAAAGCTCATCACATTCTCCTAGATGTTTGTTCCCAGTCTTTGTCCCTGGTAGGTATTTTCCAGAATCGGTTTCCACCAGCTCTCATTGTTTAAATACCATTCAACCGTTTTTTTCAATCCGCTTTCAAAACTTTCTTTTGGTTTCCAACCCAGCTCTTTCTGAATTTTGGAAGAATCTATGGCATATCGCCCATCGTGCCCGGGGCGATCTGTCACAAAAGTGATTAGATCAGAATATTTATTTATATTACCAGGCTTGTCTGGCTTAAGCGTATCAAGATTTTCACAAACCGCTTTTGCAACATCTATATTTCGCCTCTCGTTATTGCCGCCAATACAGTAAGTCGAACCTGGTTTGCCATTTTCAATCGCCAAAAAAAGTCCGTCCGCATGATCGTCAACATGTAGCCAGTCTCGTATCTGTAATCCCTGGCCATAAACAGGTATTATTTTACCGGCAATGGCGTTAATAATTATTGTTGGTATGAATTTTTCAGGAAATTGCCTCTGACCATAATTATTTGAGCAATTTGTGATCAAGGCGGGCAATCCATAGGTCCTGACCCAGGCCTTGACCAGATGATCCGAGGCGGCTTTGCTTGCCGAATAGGGAGAACTGGGCGCATATCTTGTTTCTTCATTAAAAAAGCTTGTGCTCTCCCCATTTTCCTTACCGGACAAATCTCCAAATACCTCATCAGTGGAAATCTGTAAAAAACGAAAGCCATCTGCCTTGTCCGGATTAACTTTTTTTAAATCCTTCCAGTAATTTCGGGAACATTCAAGCAAATTATATGTTCCCTTAATATTTGTATCAATAAAGGCTTCAGGACCATCTATTGAACGGTCAACATGACTTTCAGCCGCCAGGTTCATTATCGCGTCTGGTTTAACTTCATTAAAGATCTGCCGCATCGCTTCCGGATTGGCAATATCCGCCCTATAAAATCTGTAGTCCGCGTTTTTCTCAATATCAGACAGGGATGCCAGATTTCCCGAATAAGTGAGTTTATCAATATTAAACACATTCCACTTGCCGCTTTCCAGCGCCTTATGGACAACCGTCGAACCTATGAATCCCGCTCCACCGGTTATTATCAGGTTTTTTTTCATACTTTATTCCCTGAAATATCAACTATTTTTCTCAATTACCGACACATCATATCTTCAGGGTTCAATCCCATTTTTAATAATTTGGATAAAATCCTGCCACAATTTCTGGCGTCTGAAAGAGCTTCATGATGATTCAGCTCAAAACCGAAATAATCGCTTACAGCTTGCAAATTGTAGGCGGTAATCGCCAAAGCCTGCCTTGCCCCCTTCAAGGTACACAAAAAAGGCTGATTAGGTTTTGTCTGATTATAATACTCGCAACAGGAAAACAACACCCTCTTGTCAAATGGGGCATTGTGGGCGGCCAGATAGTCCGCTCCCCGCATAAAAGTGGAAATCTCTTGCCAGACAGATGGAAAATCGGGGGCGTCTTTCAGATCTTTCCATCTGAGTCCATGAATATTTGTAAACATAATCCGCGAAGAAGGCGGCCTGATTAAACTTGAAAACTCGTCAATCAATTTGCCATTTTCAAATTTGGCCAGCCCAATTGAACAGGCGGAATAACCGCGGGGTCCGGATGTTTCAAAATCAAGGGCAATATAAATTGCCATCCCAAATTATTCCTGCTTCCCCGCGTTTTTATATGCCTCATCCAGTCTCCCCAGGATATATTTTTTTGTTTCCTGATCATCCTCTTCCAGATTAAAACAGATGGCGTCTTCACCAAGAAGTCCGCCAGGAACATAATCACCCATCTCCTGTGGATCTGTCACCAAATCGGCATAAAAACATATTGATAGCCATCTGTTTTCAGGTTCATCGTCAACAACATCAATAAGGGTAAATAAATTTCTATCCTTTTGGGCATTATTTTTCGCCCTTAATGAATAACTGATTCCTGGACTGGCTTTAAAATCAAACGCCACATCGCCCTTGTTATTTAAAAAATCAAAATATTCCTGAAAGACTTTCTTCGCGTTATTCGGATCTATTACCCACATATTCATGAAATCATCCATTTCTTTCATATCTACCTCACTCCCCCCATTGCCACGGAGGTGTTGGAATATTTAAAGCCCATACTCCCCTTCTGTCCTTGACAGAAATATGCTCCTGGATATGCCAGCGCCTGCAGAAAAAAGCCTTGCAGGTTCTTCTGTCAACCCAGGCATAACCTAATTCTATTAAACGGTTATTTACAGAATGATCTTTATATTGGACCAGCGCGCTGACAATGCCCTCCTCATCGGTATTAACCGTACTAATAATAATCTTGCTGCCTTTGGGAAGCAGCGTTTCCAGTTCCTTTTTGGCTTCACTACCAAAAGGCTGCTTGAGAGTCGGGATGCCAATACCGTAAAATCGCACGGCAAAATTATTCTTATTGCTAATATCTCGATCATTGACAATCAGAATATTGCCTTCTTCCCAGCCCTGTACATAGACAGTTTTGCTTACCGGCCGGTAATCCTCCCAGGCCTGGCACAGGATAGGAAAATTTAATATAAAAATTAAAATAGCGATTATTTTAAATATATTTAATCTTCTTTTAAAATTAAAACATGAAATTCCCTGCGAGACAATTTCCCTTGAATATTTATTCATTTTTTATTC
>CAYNKM010000116.1:0-3709 GCA_964397795.1 uncultured Desulfovibrio sp.
TATTTTAACAAATTTACATGAAGGTTTAAGTCAGCCTTCAACTAAAATAATTATGAAAAAACTCCTGTCTTTTACGCTTGTTTTGCCCCTATCGGCATTATTTCTGGCATCTAGCACGAATTCGGCTTTTGCTACCAGTATCCAGGCCACAGACATTTTTGAAGAGCAGGAAACATCGCAGACCTGGTCAAATGATTATGCCAAAAAGACGCCTGGACAGAAAGTGAACAGTCTGGCCGCAAAATCAAGCGACTGGAAAGAACCCAGCCTGCAAAGCGAAGAAAGATATAAACTGGCGATGCGTCAATGGCTCAATTCCTTGCCGCCCTCCCAAAGAGAAAAAACCTATAATATTCTTATGGAAGCCCATTCGGAAATTCACGCCCTGCGCGAAGCCATAAGGAACAAGAAAGGCGAACTGGCAAATTTGAGTTTCAATATGCACACCACGCCCGAAGCTTTGCCCAGGCTGGGGCAGGAATTGCAGAGTTTAAGAAGAACTTTATTTTCCTGCCTGAAAACGGTCAGCAAGCGTTTAAAGAATGAAGCCGGCTTAATTTTAAGTCCCCTTGAAGAAGACGCCTTCTGGCTGATCCCCCCTGATGTCAAACCCGAAAATTCATCAAATAACAGCAAACCATCGGGAAAACTTGAAAGGGGAAATAAATATGCATTTATACTACTAGACCAAAAAACCAGAATAATCAATTTTTAATAATCGTAATCAAGTATATTTAAAATATCCACAAAACTAGTCATAAGACAAGGTGATCAAATTTTATACATGTGGACTGTATAAAAAGCATACGCACCGTTATATAATAAGCTTTATATGATTTTCATTCCAGAAAAAAACATTATTTTTATTTATATTTAGTTTTTCCCAGCATTTTTTAAGTTCTCCCTTAAAGCCCCAAAAAAAACCCTGAATATGGCGGGGGACATAAATGGACGAAATATTTTTACCGCAGGCCTCATTTCTCGTAATTTCTTTTATGGTTTCATAAAACGCCAAACCCTGAACGCGCGATCCCAGGCATGAATGAACAGGCCCGGCCAGAATATGGGGGACAAGGGAGGGATCGGGAGACAATCCCATTCGGGAGACACTAATATTTTCCTTGCTTGCGATTTTGAACGCTTTGGCGAGATTTTTCAGGGTATCTGCCAAACTCCAGGGTCTATAAGTTCCATTTTCCCATAATCTGGCCAAAGGCGTTCCAGAAATTACCAGACAGGGATAAAAGCGTAATAAATTTGAATGAAGTTTGCATGCTTCATAAACATCCAGAATAAAGATTTCTGGATTAACTCCTGGCATTCCAGGCATTAATTGGACGCCCAGTTCAAAACCATATTCTTTGACAAGTTTACAGGCTTCTTCAGCAATTATCTTGTCATATCCCCGATGGGAAAGGGAAAGGGCATTGTCATTAAAGCTTTGAATTCCCAATTCAATAAGATTGCAGTTGAGGCTTTTAAGTTTTTCCAGACGTTTGATTGACAGGGAATCCGGCCGGGTGGAACAGCGGATGGATGAAACAAGGTCTTCTTCAAGACAGTCTTCAATAAAGTTCATACATTTAATCCAGGAAGTTTCATCAAACGCCGTAAATGTTCCCCCATAAAAAGCCAGTTCCGCTTTTTTGGAATGTTCATTTTTAAAATTGATCAGATTATTTCTGGCAAACTCAAGACGTAAATCAAGATCAAAAATATTCACTAACGCGTTTTTCCCTGTCTGTTTCTCCTGTGAACAAAATAAGCATTTGCTTTTGCATCCCAAAAAAGGAAGAAAAACAGGAACAATCGATTTGTGTATCTCCAAAGGCCATGAAAATTCAATTTCCATTTTTAAAAAAATTCATCCCTTTTAATCTTGTATCTATAATTCTTGCCTTTTTAATGACTGCATATTACGATATTTTTATGTATATTGTCTATTTATTGCATTAGCAGAGATAAGAAAAGCGTCTAACCCTTTTTTGGGGGAATCATTAGATGAATAAAACCCTTACAAAAGCTGATATAGTTGAGGCTATATACGAGGAAACAGGAAAAAACAGGCTGGATGCAAAAAATACGGTAGAAAAATTACTGGAAATAATGAAAAATGCAATAAAGAAAGATCACGCCCTTCTTATAAGCGGTTTTGGAAAATTTGAATGCTATGAAAAAGCCGCAAGAAGAGGCAGAAATCCCCAGACTACCGAGGCAATTACCCTGCCTCCCAGAAGAGTAATTGTTTTCAGAATTTCGCGAAAATTCCGCTCCGAACTTAATTCCGAATCCGATTAAATATGGGGGGCGCTACGCCCCCTTTTCCCGTCATGCTATTCAGTTCCCTGCCCTTCCTTTTTTGTTTTTTGCCCCTGCTCCTTTTTTTCTGGCATCTTGTTTCCCATTCAGAATCAAATCTTTCCAGAAACCTGCTCTTTCTTTTCCTCTCTTCTTCCCTTGTTTTTTATACGCTCTGGGGGATTTCCTTCCTGATCCTTTTTCTTCTCACTATATCTTTTAACTATACGATTGCCCTGATTTTATCTGATAATTTCCCCTTTATAAAAATAAACCTGAAGCAGTCTGGCCGTAAACTGATTTTTATCCTGGCCATTGCCCTGAATCTTCTCTCCCTCCTCTGGTTTAAATATTCCTCCTTTATCGCTGATAACATTATCAATCTTGTAAATCCGAATTATGTTTTCATTCCCCCAGCCCTGCCCCTGGGTATTTCCTTTTATACGTTTATACAGCTTGCATGGTTATATGATATTTATAATAAATCTGTAATCATAAAAAATTTCCCCCAGCATCTCCTTTTTTCCAGCGGCTTTCCCTGGCTTATCTCAGGTCCAATTATTCGCGAACAGGATGTCGCCACCCAGTTATCCGCCTTGAAACCACTGTCGGCTGTCTCCTGCGCCCCGGGTTTCTGTCTTTTCAGTCTGGGTCTGGCCAAAAAGCTGCTCCTGGCGGATAGTTGCGGCCTTTATGCGGATAATGTTTTTAATGCCGCCATGAATACCTGGCCCGTGTCCTTTGCCGAAAGCTGGGCCGCCTCTTTCTTCTATACCTTCCAGCTCTATTTTGATTTTTCCGGATATACTGATATGGCTCTGGGACTGGGATTAATCCTGGGCCTTACCCTGCCACAAAACTTTGATTCCCCCTACAAGTCTACCGGTATTATCGATTTCTGGCGACGCTGGCATATTACCCTGGGAACCTGGCTGAAAGATTTTATTTATATTCCGCTTGGAGGAAACCGCAAGGGCAAGAAACGGCAATATCTCAACCTTTTTTTAACCATGCTTTTGGGCGGCATATGGCATGGTGCCGGCTGGACCTATATTCTCTGGGGCACTTTTCATGGAATAATGCTTATTATAAATCATGCCTGGAGATCCTTAAAAAAAACTTTTTCCTGGCAGGGAAACGCCCTGACCAAAATTCTTTCCATAATTTTCACTTTCCTCTGTCTTAATTTCTGCTGGGTTGTTTTTCGCGCCCAAAACCTTGACTCTGCACTTGCCATTTATAAATCCATGTTCAAAATCTCCCCAGTCAATCTGGATAATCTGGCTTCGCTCCTTCCGCATAATTATATTTCTGGACAATTGCCAATCTGCCTTATGACTATCTGTTTTATAATCTGTTTCCTCATGCCAAATAGTCAAAAAATTATACATTACATTTTTTATGAAAAAAT
>CAYNKM010000116.1:3809-5747 GCA_964397795.1 uncultured Desulfovibrio sp.
GATGGGGATCTGGCTCTGGAAAGAGCGGCCAGAAAACAGGCCAAAGGAGAATTTGTAATTTTTGGCTCGGGAATTTCCCAAAATTTTATTGAATATAAGCTTGAACTTTATAAAAATATAAGACCTGAAATCTGCGCGGTCGGTTCATCCAGAACAATGCAGTTCAGGGGAGACTGGTTTAATGCGCCATTTGTAAATATGGGAGGAGTCTCGGGAAATCTGGCCGAATTGCGGTTCGCCCTGGAGGAAATGCTCAAGATTCATGCACCAAAGGGAATTATTATTGGTCTTGATTTTTGGTGGTTTATGCCGCAATGGGAAAAAGAACCCCTGAAACCATTGGCCTGGAAACCAGGCTCCTATACTTATAATTTGCAGGCTATCAAAAAACCCTGGCAATGGCTGAGTGAGGGCAAAATATCCTTCGGCGATTTACTCAAGCCATTTTATGCTTCTTATGAATCAGGCTTTAATCCCAATCGCTTTGGAATAATGGCGCAAAAATACAACGAGGGTTTTGGTCCCGATGGATCCTGGTATAACACCGCCGAAATTACCGGTAAAAAACCGCCCTTTGATTATAAATTTAACGATACTCTTGAACAAATAGAGGCAGGTATAAAAGCCTTTTTTCATGCCGATAAAAATCAGGATAATCCTTCGCCTGTCCATTTACGCGCCTTTCTGGATATATTATGCTTATTAAATGATAAAAATATTAAATACTGGCTTTTTATTCCCCCTCTCTCCCAAAAAGCCTATAATAAAATGGAGCAAAACAGGGATTTCTGGCCTCACCTGTTTAAATTGCGTGCCTCTCTGGACAAGGCGGGTATTACTGTTCTGGATTTTTCTTCTCCCGCCAGTTTTAATTCGAATGATTGTGAATTCATAGATGGATTCCATGGAGGAGAAATAGCCTATGCCCGTATTCTTTCCGAACTGGCAAAAAGCTATCCCGAACTTGAAAAATTTGTAAATATTACCAGACTGACCACGCTTGTCCAAGACTGGAAAAACCATGCGATGAGTTTTAATCCGGAAGTTACCCTGGATCCGGAAATTGATTTTAATAATTTTGGCTGTCCCAAAAAGACCGCTTTTTCTTCTGAACACAGGTAAAATCATGTATTTATTATTTTCACTTTTCTTTATATTTACTTTAATGTTTAATTCCCTTCCCGTATATTCCGCCGCGCCCAAACCCGCGGCGACTCAAAATGTGGAAAATAATATTCCTCCCCTCAAGAAAAACAATGATAATATAAAACCTGAACCTCCGCTTGAGAATCAGCCAAAAGACAACTGGCCTGAAGGTCCCCTGGGAGATGCCGCAAGAGCTTACGCGCAGGGAGAAATCAATACAGCCCGTAAAATCTGGGAAGAGCAGGCAAACAAAGGTGACGCCCAGGCCATGAATAATCTGGGTACGTTATATGATCAGGGATTGGGAGTTGAACCGGATATCGGACGCGCTTTTCACTGGTTTGCGGCTTCTGCAAATGCGGGCAATACATCAGGCATGAACAATTATGGCCGTATGCTGGAACAGGGACGGGGCGCGCCTGCCAATGCGGAAGAAGCGGCCCGCTGGTTTGACAAGGCTGCCAGGCAGGGACAGCCGGAAGCCCAATACAACCTTGGTTTTCTATATGAAAATGGCCGCGGAGTCCCCAGGGATGAACAAGCCGCGGCTGCCTGGTATAGTCGCGCTGCCAGCATGCGCCAAAAGGATGCCCTTGCCAGATTGGGCCATTTTTATCGCATGGGAAGAGGTGTTGAAAAAAATATCCAGAGGGGCGCGCTTCTTCTATATGCCGCCGCCATGGAAGGATCAAATACAGCCATACAGGAGCTTGAAGAAATGGCAAAAGATAATCCTCCCAAAGGATCGGCCAATCTTTTCGGACTAAAACTTGATGAAACAAACCGGGAGGC
>CAYNKM010000117.1:0-5735 GCA_964397795.1 uncultured Desulfovibrio sp.
AATACTGGGGATACAAAAGCCTCGGTATCGCAAATGTAGACAATCATCTGAATAGCTCCTTTTGTACCCGCTTTCAGAATGGCCAGGGCTGGAATCATGCTCAGGAAGATACCGAAGAAAAGTTTTGCCACTTCCTCAATAGGCGCCCAGGAAAATCCATTTTTTTCCCGGTTTTGCAAACTGGTGAATTTCCAGGAAAGTCCGGCAAGACAGAGCAGACAGAGATCTCTTAAAAGATTCTGCCCTTCAATGGGCACGCCATAAATTGTCATCCATTCACCCAGGGGATAGAGACCGGAGAGAAGAACGGCGAGTATGATACCTAAAAGAAACAGGAAATTTATACTTCCTTCAAGGCCAATTTTTTCCTCTTTATCTCCCGCGTCAGGCGGCGGAAGGGGACTGCCTTCTTTGCGGTACAGGATTAAATCCAATATATAGAAGAGAGCAAGAAGAGCCAGGGACAGTACGCAGGTTTTCACAAAAAGATGTGTTGTTGTCCAGAAAAATGTCACTCCTTTCAGAAATCCCAGGAAAAGGGGAGGATCGCCGAGCGGCGTAAGGGAGCCTCCGATATTGGCGACAAGAAAAATAAAGAATACCACCGAATGGACCCGGTATTTCCTGTAACTGTTCGCTCTCAAAAGGGGACGGATGAGAAGCATGGCCGCTCCGGTAGTTCCCATCCAGCTGGCCAGGATTGTGCCTATTGCCAGAAGTCCCGTATTTATTATAGGTGTTCCCACCAATGTGCCCTTGAGGCGTATTCCCCCGGCTACTGTAAACAGGGCAAATAGGAGAACAATAAAGGGAATGTATTCCAGTAAAATTGTATGGAGGAATTCGTAAGTGGTGACCCCTATGCCATAAACGATCATACAGGGAATCAGGAAAGCCAGCCCCCAGAAAACCGCGATTTTGCCAAAATGGTGTTCCCAGAAATGGGGTAGGGCCAGGGGCATTATGGCAATGGAAAGCAACATGCACACAAAGGGAATAACCCATATGGCGGACAGCTCCGGACCAGGTATTGTCGGATGATCGCCAGCGGCAAGGCACAGGTCAGGCGCGAAAATCAGCAAAGCTGCCAGAATACCAGGGCAGACTACTGACATTACTCGTTTTGGGGACATGCTTCACTCCCTGCTAGATATAAACGAAAATGGCTGTTTCCCCCTTTTTTAGGATTAATTTTAAATATTGGCAATGTACTTGTCTTAAAAAGTTTTTACTATACTCTGAAAGTTCAAACATATTCAGGGGTCAATATGAGCAGGCGCAAACTTCCGGAATGCAGAACCATGCGGAGAATTGACAGGATAAAGGAAGTATTGAGACAAAGACAGAACGATCTTACCCTGGTGCTTTCCAACATACATGATCCGCATAACGTTTCCGCAATATACAGATCCTGCGACGCCTTTGGCGTCGCCCGCGTCCATCTCCACTATACAACCTGTCCTTTCCCTGCCCTTGGCGATAAAAGTTCGGCATCGGCCAGAAAATGGGTTGAAAGCGTTCGGCATGACAATGCGGATTCCCTTTTTGGCGATTTGGCCAATTTCCAGATTCTCGCAACCAGTTTTAATGAAAGAGCCAGGCCCTTGCGGGAGTGGGATTTTTTAAAACCAACCGCCATTATAATGGGTAATGAACACGGAGGACTGGAAGAAGAATTGATCAGGAGATCGGATGGAGAATTGTATATTCCAATGCGCGGCATGATTCAAAGCTTCAATGTTTCTGTCGCCGCTGCGATTATCCTGTCGGAAGCGGCGCGTCAACGGGAGATGGCGGGTTTTTATGAAAGAAAAAACGAGGGAGAGAAAAATCTGGCGCTGTATCTTGAAGACTGGCTTGGCAGGTAGGCCCGTTTTATCAGAAAGTTATCAATCTACTGGTTTTATCAATTTTTTAAAAGCGCTGCCCGTCCATTGGTAATTAATATTGTTTTCCACACGCGCGGGAAGCATTCCCCGATCATTCCAGAAAATTGGCCGCGCTTCCAGTCCCCCTGAACCGAGACATATCAAAACCGAATGTTTAATATTTTTGGGCAACTTGTGCTTTTTTGAGAAAAATTCGGAAGGTTCAGGTTCGGCGGGAGTATCAATGGGAATTAGACGTCCGGAAGTATCAAGGCGCCATAGTTCAAGTGTACAGACCGGCTCGCCCAGCGTTCCTATTGCCGCCTCAACGCTTCCGTTTTGATCATTACGAAAAATCCTTAAACCAATTGAGGTGTCCCGAAAAGGCAGCGCCGTAAAAACGAGGACATCGGGACTCTCACCTGAAATTTCCCAGAACTCGGACTTGCCATTTACGACCAGTTCCTGCTTTTCAGATTCAGTGAGACCTTCAGGTGTGCTTTCAAAAACACCGGCAGGCAGCATAAGGAAGATACCGCGGGCTGTATAACCGTAATCTTCAGCCCGTGTATTTTCCGCGTACAGGAATAAAAACAAAAGCAACAGGAGAATTCTGTCTGCCCTCATATATCTCTCATGTATTTACAGAATAAGCATTGGTAAAAAATTTTATACATTTTTTTCTTTTCTGTCCATAACAGAAAACCCGAAAAAAAAGGAGTGATAAAATCACTCCCCTTATGCATTATTTTCTTTATTTTAATGATTTATATTCCAATCCGGCCTTATTTTTTATCCTGAGCCTTTTCCCCCTGAGCAGAATCCCCTGAAGCGGCGTTTTCTGTGGAAGCGGGAGTTTCTTCTTTTGAGGGAGGAATTTCAATCCCCACGGGAGAGGGAGCGGCCAGCGCCTTGAATTCAATAACTTCCTTATCCAGTTCTTTCATTACCAAATCTGTGACATCAACCGTCCTGCTAAAGGAAGCCACCATATCCTGACTCAAGATTACCGCATAACCCCCAGCTTCGCGAAACTTGTCCAATACCCTTTGCAGGGTATCAAAAAGAAGATTTGCCACGTTCTGTCCTTCTGCCTGAAGCTGTTGCTGGGAAACTGCTAACGCTTTCTGTAATTCATTCATTACAGCGTCGTCAGATGGATTTTTCTTTATTTTTTCCTGCAATTCATCCAGATCTTTCTGGAACTGGGCCCTTCGGCCTTCCAGAAACTTGATACCAGCCTTGCCGGGAACGCTTTCCCCCATTAATTTTGAAACGTCTGCTACGGCGATTTTAATGTTATTACCATTATTTGTGCCGAAATCGCAGGCTGTCAACAGAACCCCCGCGACGCAAAGCAAAAGCAGGGAGAAAAAAACGCGCATCTGCCACTCCTGAAGTTTATTACATTTTGAAATTATTATCCCATGGAAAGAGATGCTTTAGCCCATTTTAATAAGGCATGCAAGCCATTTACGCAGATTTAAAATTTAGGGAACAGAGGAATAATGTTTTTTCATGCGACGCACTTTCTGCACAAAAAAACGCGTTTCCCTGACTGGCAATCTTCTGATTAAATCTTCATAAAATTCATCTTCACTCATGTTATTTATCTTTTCCACAGCCAGATCGTTATTGCTTCCATATAGCCGCAAGAAGCGGTTGGGCCCCATATTATAGGAAGCAATGGCACATACCTCCCGTACGTCCCTGTTCAGAACATTGGGAAAATAGCGATTGAGCAAAATATGAAGATAGGCTGTTCCATAGCGGATGTTGATTTCAGGATTTCTTAAATCCTCAAAACCAATCTGGCCTCTTCTGCCATACAAAAAGCGATGGACTTCATCACTGGCCGTACTGGGCAGAAGCTGCATAAGCCCCATTGCGGACTTGTTGCTTACGAGAGCGGGCGAAAAATCGCTTTCGCTGTGAATGATGGCCATCACAAGGCTGGAATTGAGATTATATCTGCGGGAGAAATTTTCCACCAGAGAACGATAATAGTTTAGCTGCGCTCCTTTGGGCATGGCTGGAAGAGCCTTAAGCTCGGGCGAAGAAGGCTCGCGGACCGCTTTTCTGGGTTTCAGGCGGGTATAGCCGGCAAAAAAATTTTCAGCTGCCTGCCAGCGCTCCGGATGGCCGTGATAATCCAGGATGTCATTAAAATCCTGCGGCATGGCGGCCATAAGACGCGGAGGTTCCAACCCATAAGACTCCAGAAATTCCGAAAGTGGCGAAGACTGTTTGGCTTCGGCCACGGCTGTTTTATCCTGGGATCCGTCTTCGGATTTATCAAGACTTGCCTCCACAATATAGGGAATATCCAATACAAACTGGACAGCCCCTGCCAGCTTGTCCCCGACCGGCTGGTTATTCGCCGGCGCGCGGATCGCCCAGACATGGGTCCCGTCCCCGGTATTTTCGATGGCTGAGCCATAATCCTTATTGTCAATCGCGCGCAACAGGGTACGGGCAGGCAAGCGCAACTCCCGGTCAGGGCCAGATCCCGGCAAGAGTATTAATACGCAAAAAGCGGATAACAAAACCGCCAGCGCGGATACCAGAATATGTTTGACCGAAAATTTCAATTTATCCCCAGACTTTTTAAATCTTTTTATATACATTAAAATATATGCAAGAATTTTGCCATCCCAATTTTTAGCGTTGCCGCATAAGCCAGACCTGGGATTCTTTCTGAATTTCCGTCCAATGGCTTTTATAACCCATTCGCGGTCCGGTGATCGGGCCCATATCATATCTCATGAGTCCCAATTCACAAAGCCACTTTACTTTTTCCCATTGCATGAGATTGCCCAGGGACAGATGCGCCATATTGTTGACATAACTGAATTGTTGTCCGCGATAATAAGGACCGCACACGCCTCCATAAATAAAGCCCAAATCCTCGCCATCCTGCTGGGCAAAAATTAAAAGCGCGTCTCCATTAAGCGCCTGTCTTCCCATAAGTTCATTATAAAATTGGCGGGAAGGGGCTTCCGCCATTCCACAGTGTTCAATGCCTTTCCAGCTCTTTCTCTCAACTTTTAACATGCGCTGATATAAAGGTTCTGCCTCTTCCCTTGAAGCCGGCCTGTATCTTACAAATTCAAGACTGTTGGCTCTGGCTTTTTTGGCGGCTTTCTTAAGTTTCGCGCGGTGATTGGCGGAGCGTCTGGAAAGCCAGCCATCCACTCCTCCCCTTAAAGAGGCGCAGCCTTCCACCATAGCGTTCAAGCGTAAAAAATCAAATTTCTTTCTGAAGCGGAGGAAAAAATTAATGCAGAAACCATCATTATCAATCATGGAGCTAAGCGCTATCGGAGGCAGGCATGTTCCATATTTCTTATGCCATTCGTTCAGCGCGTAATCAAAGATTTCCGTTGCCATAAATCCGAGAATGGGTCTGCCAAACATCCAGCTATCATCGACCGGACCAATATATATGGTATTATTGGGTAAAAAATGTTCGGTGAAAAGAACAAGCCCATCATCTTCAGCAAAGTAAAAGACCCTGCTCGCAGGATTAAAAATTTTGTGGAACGCGAGATTCCATGAAGGCGCGCAGCAGCAGGGATCGGTCTGGCCCGTGCTCAAAGCCAGTTTTTTCCATTTTTCCCTTATGTCAGAGGCCCTTTGCGTGGCACAGTCGGCATAAAATTCATCGGCGCTTATAAACGGCATCTTTACACCTTAAAAATAAAATTCAGGCATCGGCTTGAAAAAGCCCATGACCTGAGCAATGGAGAGATCTGGAAAGACGGAGATTTGGCCAAAGCAATCCAGTCTGGGAGCGCTAATCATGAAGAAGTTTCTTGAAGAAATCCGACTCCACCCTATAGGCGCGGAAAGAGACCGGACGGTTAG
>CAYNKM010000118.1:0-5727 GCA_964397795.1 uncultured Desulfovibrio sp.
ATAATCCAGGAAAATCCGCCGCAAAAGCCTGAACAGCCTTTCCGCGTCCCCAGGGGGCAAGAACTTAAGGCATGGGGAGAAAATCAAAAAGCCACTCCTCCTAAAAAAGAAAAACCTGCCCGCGCTGAAAAAGGGGAGCTTTTTGATTTCTCTTTTCAGATCGCGGCCTTTAAAAACTCGACAGACGCAGAAAGTTTCCAGAAAAAACTTGCCAGCGCCGCCATTAAAGCCAAAATCCAGAAAAGCGGTAAAGTCCATCTTTTGATTGCCAATATTCGGGGCGCGGCCGATACTCCTGAAAAGCTTTATAAAAAGCTGATTCCTCTCAAAGCCGGAAAACCCCTGCAACTTTCCAAAAAGCCGGTTCCCCCAAAGACCACAAGGAATAGATAGAGTATGAGCGCCTCAAACTCTGAAGTTTCTCCTCCAAAAAAATCGCTATCGTCAAGATTTATAGATTTTATCCTTTCTGCCCTGGAATCCCTGGGCGCTTCCGCTATAAGGGGAATAAATAAAACCGGAAGCATGGCTATCTTTTTATGTTCAGGCATCTGGAATATTTTCACAAACATACGCATTTTCTCCAGAACCCGGCAGCAGCTGTATGTCATAGGTTATCAATCCCTCTTTGTCATATCCCTGATCGGCCTTTTTTGCGGCATGGTTCTCGGCCTGCAAGGCTATTATACCCTTGTTCAATTCGGCTCTACGGGACTTCTTGGATCAGCCGTATCCCTTTCCCTGATTCGTGAACTTGGTCCGGTACTCACCGCCATTATGCTTACCGGCCGCGCAGGATCAGCCATGGCCGCCGAAATTGGAGTCATGCGCATTACAGATCAGATCGACGCCCTTGATGTCATGGATATAAATCCAATGGCCTATCTGGTCAGCCCCAGAATACTGGCTTCCCTTGTTTCCTTTCCTCTTTTAACAGCAATATTTGACGTTATTGGCATTTTTGGAGGATACCTGACCGGCGTACTGATGCTGGACATGAATGAAGGCATATATTTTTATAAAATAGCCCATGCGGTAACCCTGAATGATGTTTCAGGCGGTTTTATAAAAGCTGTTGTCTTTGGACTGCTTGTATCCGCGGTATGCTGTCACCAGGGTTTTTACGCCCATTTAAGAAGAGACAGCGTGGGTCCGGAAGCTGTGGGAAACGCGACAACTTCTGCAGTCGTCATATCCTGTGTGCTTATCCTTGCGGCAGATTATATGATAACCTCCTTTCTGCTCTGATAAAAATAATAACGCCAAATAAAATCCTGACAGGGAGTCCTATGCAAGAATGGGGTATATCTTTTCGCAATCTTACCGTTGGTTATGGCAACCGCCCTGTATTAAGCAATATCAATGCCTCTCTTCCGGCCGGAAAAATTACCATGATAATAGGCGAATCCGGCTGTGGCAAGTCAACCCTCCTGCGACATATAATTGGCCTTCAGGCTCCGATTTCAGGAGATATATTTATAGGAGGCCAAAATCTCTTTTCTCTTCCCAGACATGATTTCAAACGCCTGAGAAGAAGAATGGGAGTCCTCTTTCAGGATGGCGCGCTCCTTGGCGCTCTAAATCTGGGAGAAAACGTCGCCTTGCCCTTAAGCCAGCATTTAAGACTCCCAAAAAAATTATTGAGAGACGCCGCCCTGCGTGTTCTGGACATGGTGGGATTAAAAGAATTTGCGGATTTTTATCCCAATCAGCTTTCAGGAGGTATGCGCAAAAGAGCCGGGCTTGCCAGGGCAATTATCGCGGAACCTCTTATTCTGCTGGGCGATGAGCCAACGTCGGGACTCGATCCCATCACAGCCGCCCGTCTGGATGATCTTTTGCTTTCCCTGCATCACCAATATAAAAATATGACCCTTGTCATCGTAAGCCATGATCTTTCAAGTCTTAAAAGAATTGCGGACTATGTGCTTGTACTTGGAGAAGGCAAGGCTCTTTTTTCTGGAACTCTTAAAGAACTGGAGCTTACGGATAGCGAATATATAAAACAATTTATGAGCCGGCAGGCAGGCCCGGAAGAGCTGGATTTCCGGCAACCCCAAAATCCGCAAGTGGCGGCGGCTCTGGAAAAATGGTTCGAATCCTGATTTTATCTGAAAAAGATATTGGCCATTTAAATACGTTAATGCCAGACTTAAACAACTAATAATGCAAGGAAAAATATTGACTATAAAATAACTTTGCCGATAATCTTTTTAAAAGGAATATCTCTTCAGGGACGTTTTAGTCTCCGGCGGGCAAGATTTAAACAATAAAAACAATTTTTAAAGCATAATAATCTTGTGGAGTTAATGACCTGTCATGAATAAATGGCGAGAAACCGCGGTAGGGATTTTTATAATTATCGGCCTGTTATGCGCAGCGTATCTTGCTGTAAAATTGGGGCGAATGGAAATGTTCAGTCAAAAGGGCTTTGACCTGTCCGCCCGCTTTGATTCCGTAAGCGGACTTCGTACGGGAGCCGATGTGGAGCTAGCCGGCGTTCCCGTAGGCAGGGTTACCGCTATCCATCTCGATCCCGATCCCATGCGCACGCAAGCTATTGTTGATTTTAAGCTGGACAAAAACCTGCACCTTTCTGACGACAGTATGGCATCAATAAAAACAAGCGGACTGATTGGCGATAAATATATTTCCCTGTCGCGGGGCGGTTCTGAAACAGAGCTTGCCAACGGCGGCATGATAAATGAAACTGAATCGCCAATGGATTTGGAATCATTAATCAGTAAATATGCACTGGGAGGCGTGAAATGAAAAAATCGCAATTTTATAAAATCTGCGCCTTGTTTGTCCTTGCTTCAGCTATAATATTTTATGCGGACAACATTAATGCGGCGTCCGGGGCAAGACAGACTCTGGAAAATTCCGTTTCATTTATACTTTCCACTCTTAAAAACCCAGGCTATGCCAATCCCGAAACCAGGGGACCATTGAAACAGCAAATTGAAAATGAAGTCAGAAAAGTTTTTGATTTCAGCGAATTCTCTTCCCGAACCGTAGGGCCGCGCTGGAAGACATTCACTCCTGAAGAAAAAACGAAATTTAGCGACGCTTTTGCGAATCTGCTTTTTAATACCTATTTAAATAAAATTAAGGGCTATAATGGGGAGCAGGCGATTTACACGGGAGAGGCAAGTTCCCCGGATGGAAAACTCACGGAAATCCGCTCTTCCATCGTGCTTGCTGATGGACGCAAAATTCCAATAGCCTATCGCATGCTTCTGAAAGATGGCAAATGGCGCATATATGATGTTATCATCGAGAATTTAAGCCTTGTAAAAAATTACCGCACCCAGTTTCAGGATATCCTGAATTCCGCAAGTCCGCAGCAGCTAATTGAAAGAATTAATAACCGCGCCAGGGAAGTTATCGCGCAGGGAGCGGCAGATGCCAAATAGAAATTGCTGCCAGAATTTTTATAAGCTTCACTATTTATATTTAATCCTTGTTTGTTGTACAAGCCTGCTTGTCTCCCTTCCCGCCCTCGGCGCGGATGCGAATCAGCCCCTGCAAGCAAGAGAAAATCCCGCGTTATCCGCTCAATTTAATACCCAGAGGAGTGTAAAGCCTTCCACATCAATTCCCATGACTCCGGAAGGGCCGTTTGCCCCTTCCTCTGTCTATACCGGCAGTCCAACCATGGCGCCTGGCAGCGTGACGGTTCGGGAAAACGGAGAAGAAATAGCTACCAATCTGGATGATTATGATTCCGACCCCGTATCTTTAATAAGCGATCCGATTGAACCCTGGAACAGATTCTGGTTTGGTTTTAATGATATTTTCTATCTGCATGTGGCAAAACCTGTTTATACGGGCTGGACTTATATAACGCCCCAATTTGTCCGCACCGGATTGTCCAATCTTTTTTATAACGTTCTCTTCCCCACACGATTTATTAATTGTATCCTTCAGTTCCGGTTGCTTGAAGCCGGCGTTGAATTTTCCCGCTTTATGATGAACATTATGGGCAGCGCGGGATTTGTCAATCTCGCGCAAAACAAAAAAACCATTGTTCCGGTCGATCCTTCCGGAGAAGATTTTGGCCAGACTCTGGGACGCTGGGGTTTTGGTCCCGGCTTTTATATTGTCTGGCCAATCATAGGCCCAAGTTCCCTGCGCGACACTTTCGGCAGAATAGGAGATTATTTCACCGACCCCATTTTCTATGTGGATCCCTGGTATGTCTCCACAGGCAGTGAAGGAATTTTCCGACTCAATGATGTTGGAACAGTTCTTCCCTCGTATGAAAATCTGACCAGTATTTCCATAGATCCCTATATTGCCATGCGGGAAGCTTACGCCAATATGCGCGCTACCCAGATTCAGCGCTAAAATGCCTGAAACGCCTCTTTTATCAATCAAGAATCTGAATGCGGGCTTCAATATTCAAAACCGCCTGTATCTGGCTGTAAATAATGTAAATCTGGATTTGCCGCAGGGCATGATTACCTGCCTTGTCGGCGAATCCGGATGTGGAAAAAGCCTTACCTGCCGATCAATCCTCCGTCTCCTCCCTGAAAACGCCTCATTTAATGGCCAAATACTGTTTAAAGAGCAGGATATTCTGACTCTTTCGGAAAGAAAATTAAGAAAAATCAGGGGCGCTTCCATAGGAATGATCTTTCAGGAGCCAATGACATCCTTAAATCCCGTTATAACCGTGGGAGAGCAAACCGCGGAGCCTTTGCATATCCATAAAGGCATGGGCAACAAAACGGCAAAGGCCAAAGTTCTGGATCTCTTCCGGCAGGTTGGCATTCCTTCTCCCGAATCCCGCTATAATGATTATCCGCATCAGCTTTCAGGAGGAATGCGGCAAAGAATAATGATTGCCATGGCTCTTTCCTGCAGCCCGGATCTTCTGCTCGCGGACGAACCGACTACCGCTCTTGATACGACCATCCAGGGACAAATATTGCGACTTATCCGTATGGAAAGCAGGGAAAGGGGAATGGCCGTTCTACTTATCACCCATGATCTGGGCGTAGTGGCAGACATGGCCCACTATGTCGGAGTAATGTACGCCGGTCATCTGGTAGAATACGCTCTGGCAAGAGATCTTTTTGTTAAACCCCTGCACCCCTATACTCAAGGATTACTGGCATGTGCACCTGACAGCGCTGCCTTTATGGTCAAACGTCTTCCAGTAATTTCCGGATATGTTCCTACCCTCACCCAGATACCTCCTGGCTGCCCATTTGAACCGCGCTGTCCCAAAGCGATGCCCATCTGTTCAGTTAAAATGCCTGATACCGTTATCAGGGATAATCAGAAAGTGGCCTGCTGGCTTTACATACCTCATTAATTTTTCAATGCCGCCTACTATAGGGTAAAGGCGGTATAATTTTTTAAACTTTTATGCTTGCAATTAGTCAGGCTTTCCTTTATATATTCTCACCTGTACGCTACTCTCAAATTCGCTAGTCCGGACCTGATATCTACACATATGCTTGACTGAACTGACGGGGTAAATCAAATACCTTGTTATCTGATAAGGGGAAAACATGAAAAAAATTTGTACTCTTCTTTTATGCGCTGGAATGCTTTTAGGCGCATCTACTGGAGTTAAAGCCATTGATTTTAAAGCCAGGGGTCAGTGGCTTGTAGGGTTTGCGCTTACTGATACGAATCTGATTCATTCATCCCGTGACGTTAGGGGAAATAAAAATACAAATTTAAGAGAGCAATTTGACGCGGCGCAAAGGGTAA
>CAYNKM010000119.1:0-5708 GCA_964397795.1 uncultured Desulfovibrio sp.
TTGTCTGATTCGCCAAAACGCGCGATAAGCGGACTGCTTGAGTCCTGCGTTTTTTCTTTTTCCAGAAGAAAAGCTTCATTGCTTAATCTCCATTCGCCTTACCTGTCCTGCTTCAGGCGGATGCATCCCAAACTCTTCTGCCCGTTGCTTTAATATATATGGAGAAAGCAGCCTTTCCCTTTCAACAGCCAGTTTGGCATGCAATGCCTGTCTTTCCCGTACTTCAGTTTGGGCTATATTAATAAAATATGTGGTATCGGTTCTTTCTATCCCGCTCCATACAAGAACAAGGCCAAAAACGGGAATTGCGATTATTTCAAGAATTAAAGTCAGAAGCCAGCCTTTGCGGCTGCTCTGCTTCATGGTCATTTTTTTAATAGTCATTCTGTTTCCGCAAGTTTTTCTATCGCGCGTAATTTGGCGCTGGAGGCGCGGGGATTTTCCGCTATTTCCTCCTGGGTGGCGACAAGGGGCTTCTTATAAAGGATCCTGACTTCCGGTTTGTGATTACAGGTACAAATTACCTGGGCAGGTGGGCAAACACAGCCCTGAGCCCATCGCCTCATGGTATTTTTTACAATCCTGTCTTCAAGCGAATGGAAGGATATTATGACAAGTCTGCCCCCCACTTTTATATAAGGAAGGATATTGTTTAAAAAACTTTCAAGCTGTCCCAGCTCATCATTAACCGCAATACGCAAAGCCTGAAAGGTGCGAGTGGCAGGATGTCGCCTTGCCTTGTGCCGCCAGGCGGCCGGATAGGCGGCTTTTACAATTTCGGCAAGACGGACTGTTTCCTTTATGGGCGATTTTTGTCTTTCTTCAACTATTCTTCGCGCTATCCTTCCCGACTGCGGATCCTCTCCATATAATGAAATGAGATTTTTTAATTCGTCAAAAGAAAAATGGTTTATTATATCAGCTGCTGACTTCTGATCAGATTCCGGATTCATCCGCATATCAAGAGGTCCGTCTTCAAGAAAACTGAACCCGCGTTCTGATTCGTCAAGCTGAAATGAAGACACACCTATGTCCGCCAGGGCACCTTCTATACTGTTCCATTCCAATTGCGCCAAAGCCTCTGGAAAGCGGGAAAAAGGCATATGAAAAAAATGAACCCTATTCCCAAAGGCTTGCAGTCTTATTCTGGCCAGCTCCAGCGCCCTCTCATCCCTGTCCAGACCACAAAGCTGGGAACCCTCCGCCTTTTTGAGAATTGCCTGGGCATGACCGCCCATTCCCAGGGTCGCATCAAGATATTTACAGTCCGGTTGAGGATTTAACGCCTCCAAAACCTGGGGCAATAACACAGGTATATGAAGGGAAGAGGGATCAGAAGTATCAATTGCCATAATTCAATGCCAGACTGATTCCGCTGGATGCCAGTTTTTCGCTTCCGTATTCATCCGGAATCTGGTCAATCGGCCATTTATTCCGGATGTGGCGCTTGTTAAACATGCAAACCAGCACAATTTCCTTTTATGAACTTTCCCATATAAGCGATTGGGAAAGCCTATCCTATTCAGGTAATCCGGGTTATTTTACTGAGCCAGATCAATAACTATTGTTTTAAAATTCGCAAGCCGTGAACAAGGCAGAGGATTAGCGCATAATTTAAACTTCCTTTTACTAAATGCGCAGTTTTCCTGATAGATATTGAAGGGAGCCAGAAGGAATAGCCGGATTTATTTTATCGTCCTTTAATACTGATATATACTGGAAGTCCATGCATCTGCTGTTCTACGTATGATAATATTTGGTGGTAAACTTCCCGAATATTACCTCAAAAACTTCCCGCTTGCTCTGCTTTTTCAACTTATGCCCAATGGCAAGCTTACTGTCAAGAAAACCTGAAATCGTTTAAAAGCCCATTTTTAGGGCATCCTTAAATTTATATCCCTATTAAAATTGAATTAAAAAATTTTCCAAATTCTTTAAGCCGCCCTGATGATCCAGGGCATCTTTCCCTTGCGTCCAAAAGGGAATTGGACAATAATCAAGCCCGAACAAATCTGAAAACCTGATTTTAAAAATCCTGTTCAGTTTTTAATATAATATCGCCGCAACGCGATTCTGCCTGTTCTAATTTCTCATGATGCAAAGGATATTCAAAATGGGTGATATTAAAAAAGTGGTTCTCGCATATTCTGGCGGTCTTGATACTTCAGTTATTTTGCGCTGGCTAATTGAAAAATATAATTGTGAAGTTATCACGGTGACGGCGGATCTGGGACAGCCTGAAGATTTGGCCGGAATAGAGGAAAAAGCTCTTAAAACCGGCGCAAGTAAGGCATATGTTCTTGATTTAAAAGAAGAATTTGCAAAAGATTACATATTTCCCATGATGCGGGCAGCAGCAAGATACGAGAACAGGTATATGTTGGGCACATCAATTGCCAGACCCTGTATTTCGCAGGCCCTTGTTGATGTCGCCAGGCAAACAGGAGCGGACGCCATAGCTCATGGAGCCACTGGCAAAGGCAATGATCAGGTGAGGTTTGAATTTTCCATCAAGGCGCTTGCTCCGGACTTGAAAGTAATCGCTCCCTGGCGGGAGTGGGATTTGATGAGCCGCAGCGCGCTGAACGCTTTTGCCGAAAAACATGATATTCCCATTTCCTCCGGATCAAAAAAATACAGTATGGATGCCAATATGCTCCATACAAGTTTTGAGGGTAGCGAACTTGAAAATCCGGGAAATATTCCAGATTCTTCCTGCCATGAGCGCTGCGTTCCGGTTGAACAGGCTCCTGATAAAGCGGAAATTATTGAGGTTGGCTTTGTCCGCGGAAATCCCGTTTCTGTAAATGGTCAGCAGCTCAGTCCCGCGGAAACCATTGCCACTCTGGGAGAAATAGCCGGCCGGCATGGAATCGGGCGCGATGATATGGTGGAAAACCGTTTTGTCGGTATGAAAAGCCGGGGAGTTTATGAAAATCCAGCAGGTACCCTTCTCTATACCCTGCTCAGGGATCTGGAAGGAATTTGTATGGACAGGGAACTATTGACCATTCGTGACATGTTGACAGTTCCCTATTCCCATTCTGTTTATAACGGATTCTGGTTTTCCCCGGAAAGAGAGGCAATGCAGGCTTTTTTTGACAAATCTCAGGAAAGCGTGACAGGACTTGTAAAGGCCAAATTATACAAGGGCGGAATCTGGCCCTTGTCGAGAACATCCCCCTACTCCCTTTTTTCGGAAGATCTTGCAACCTTTGAAGGTGGGAATTATGATCACAAGGATGCGACCGGCTTTATCCGTCTGAATGGTTTGCGTCTCGGCATGTATGCGGATATTAAAAAACGGATGGGCAGATAGCCTTTATCTGTTTCCTTAAATCTTTAATAGGATAAATTCTTGTCATCAATAAAAAGCAATAAATCCTGGGGCGGCCGTTTTGCCACCGCTCCTTCTTCATTATTAAAAGAATATACCGATTCTCAACATTATGATCGGGAACTGTATGCGGAAGACATTGAGGCCTCAAAAGCCCATGCTCTCATGCTTGGTAAAACTGGCATTATAACTGGCCAGGAAGCTGAACTGATCATTAACGGCCTGGATAAAATCTGGAATGAAATCGAGGCTGATAATTTTGTATGGAAAGAGGATCTGGAAGATGTGCATATGAACATAGAGGCGCGTCTTGTGGAACTCATTGGTGAGACAGGTAAAAAACTTCATACCGCCAGAAGCCGCAATGATCAGGTAGCAGTTGATTTTCATCTGTATGTTTCGCGCAAATGTGATGACTGGAAAAACGCCTGCATCAGGTTATGCGAAATCCTTTATAAGCTGGCCAAAAATAATCAATCGGTTATCTTGCCCGGTTTAACCCATATGCAGCCTGCCCAGCCAGTAAGTCTTGCCCAGTATCTCCTCGCATTTGCCAACATGTTCAAAAGGGATGCGGAAAGAATCGAAGACGCCCAAAAAAGAATCAGGGTCTCTCCGCTGGGAGCATGCGCCCTGGCTGGAACAACATATAATCTGAATCCCTTCATGACCGCGGAAATACTGGATTTTAAAGATATATACTCCAATTCAATGGATGCGGTGTCCGACAGGGATTTTGTTCTGGAAGCCCAGTTTATAGCATCGGTCATAATGATGCACCTGTCCCGCTTATGCGAGGAAATGATTATTTTTGCCAATCCCGCCTTTTCCTTTATTGGTCTTCCCGATGCCTATTCTACCGGTTCCTCAATTATGCCTCAAAAGAAAAACCCCGATGTAATGGAACTTATGCGGGGAAAAACAGGCAGGGTTTATGGCAATCTGGTATCCATATTGACAATTATGAAAGGTCTTCCCCTGACCTATAACCGCGATTTGCAGGAAGACAAGGAAAGCTTTTTTGACAGCAGTGATACGGTATTAAGCTCCCTGAAGATCATGAGTTCCATGCTTCCCGAAATAACCTTTAATAAAGATGCCATGTATGATGCCTGTTCCAGAGGCTATCTCAACGCTACAGAATTGGCGGACTATCTTGTCAACAAGGGTTTTCCATTCAGGGAATCACACCATATTACCGGACAAATCGTGGCCTGGGCCGAAAAGGAAGGGCTCAAGCTGGAGGATCTGTCCCTGGAACAGTTTCAGGCCCTGGAGAAATCAATTGAAAAAGATGTTTTTCAGGTTCTGGATTATAATAATTGTATAAAGAGAAGAGAAAGCGCGGGCGGAACAGGACCCCTTTCTGTTAAAAAACAGCTTGAGGATTTTGCGACCTGGCTTAATAAATATAATATTCCACTTTAAATCATGATAACAGAATTTATTTTCTCTCAATGAAATTTAAATATTTATTTTTGCCTCAATGATTCCAAATAAATCTTCCAAGATAAGCCTTCCCGAATGGCTTGAGGACTTCCGCATCCCAGAATCAATGATTCTGAAAGCCTATGATAATTTTACTCCAGTGGAGAGGAGTCTGATTAAAACCGCCATAGCGCTTGCCAATTATCATTTTTCAGAAAAAAACCCTTATAAAAATATTGGCAAGGCCGACTTTGATTTGGGTTTTTCCACATTCTCAACTTCAAGGCCGGTGGACTGGACCGCCATTATATTTTCAAAAAACTTTGATTCGGCGGCATTAACCTGCTCTGCCGCGACACTTCCAATTCTTTGCGGGGTTGATCCAGTTTTTGCCATATGTCTTGCTGAATCTCCCTCTCCCGCGATTTTAACAACTCTGGAATTGTGCGGGATAGAAAATATTTTTCATCTTGACGATATAAAGTGTCTGGCCCTGCTCGGAGAATTGTCAAATACCGGACCGACTTGTAATAATTTTGGCAAAGTCATTGTTCTTGATTCTGATCAGAATCTTGATAAATTCGCATTCTCAATAAACAATTTTGTACCCGTTTTTTTCCATGACAAGACTTGTGTCGCCTGTGTTCAAAACCCTGATCAGGAATTTTTCAAATATATTAAAACATTTCTCGGTTCAAAATATGTGCTTATAGATGATCCTGGCCAAAGCGATGTTTATTATATTGATAATTCCAGTTTTCCCGATAATCCAGTCTCTTTTTTGACCCTGACCATGCCTTGTATGGGATTCTGGATTTTCCCCAATCTGAAGCCGGATTTTTTCAAAATAAGGTCATTCTGTTTTAATATGATTGAATCTGATCCGGATTTCTGACAAGCTGATTTCCAGATTAAATTATCCATTTTTCCTCCGGATTATTTT
>CAYNKM010000120.1:0-5677 GCA_964397795.1 uncultured Desulfovibrio sp.
TTATGAAATAACAATGCCGGATCGGAAACTTTCCCGTGAAGAAGTGTTGGAAATGGCCAAATCTCAGCCCTTTGAGGCTTTAATCATACCCAATATGAAAGCGGACAGGGAAATGATTGACGCCATGCCAAACCTCAAAATTATCTGCACATATGGCGCGGGTTATGACCATGTCGATGTTCCATATGCGACTGAAAAGGGAATTGCGGTGGCCAATATATCCGCCGGCCAGGACGTGACAGCCGAATATGGCATGGCCATGATTGCCTCGACAATGCGTAATATTGCCCGGATTAATCACGATCTGCGTGTCAATCCAAAACTTCCCTGGGGGCCAGTCGCAAACCTGGGCCATTCCCTGCGGGGAAAAACCCTTGGCATAATCGGAATGGGGCGAATAGGCCGCGGCGTGGCAAAGCTTGCCCGGGCATTTGGCATGAATATCATTTATCATAACCGGAAAAGCGTTGGCGAGGAGCTTGAAGGCTTTCTCGGCGGAGCCAAAAATGTTCCGCTTGATGAACTGCTCAAAATATCTGACGCCGTGTTTATCCAGGCGCCGCTTACCCCGGAAACTCATCACATGATTGGCGACAGGGAAATAGCCATGATGAAAGATGACGCGTATCTCTTCAACATGGGCAGGGGCAAGATTGTTGATGAGGCCGCGCTTGTAAGGGCAATGAAAAACGGCAAGCTTTCTGCCGCCGGACTCGATGTTTTTGAGACCGAACCAAATATAAATCCCGATCTCCTCGCCCTCCCCAATGTCATCGTGTCCGCCCACATGGGCACCGCGACTTATGAGGACAAGACGGCAATGGTGAAAGCCGTGGGGGAAAATATAATCAATCTTTTTGAAAACAATAAAGTCCCCCATATCGTAAACCGCGACGTCCTGTCCAAAATTGGGATCAGTGAAAAAGCCTGAAAAAATGCGCCCCAGAAGGCCACGCTTTCCGGGCCTATCTTTTCCAGAAAGGTATTATAATGACAGATTTTAAAGGATTTGAAGAGAGAGACGCCGCCTCCTTTGTAGGCAAATGCGCGACTGGCATCAACCCTGACTGGATGCTGCTGACTGGCGGAAACCAGGAAACGGGGGCGGCCTGCATGACAGTGAGTTTTGGCGCTTTTGGCTTTATCTGGGGAAAATATGTTTCGCTTGTGGTGGTGCGCCAGTCCCGCCACACCTTGCCTTTCATTCTTGATAACAAGGCCTTTTCCCTGGCGTTTTTTGATAAATCCTGGAGAGACAGGCTTCACTGGTGCGGAAGACATTCCGGCAGGGAATTTGACAAGATTGCCCACTGCGGTTTTACAACTCTCTACGATGAGGGTGTGCCGTTTTTTGCCCAGTCGCAATCGGTTCTGATATGCAGGCTTATTTATAAAAATGGCGTACAAAGACAGGATTTTGTTGATCAGTCTGTTTTTGAAGAATGGTATGGTCATGGGGTTCATAAAGACGATATGCACGATATGCTTTGCGGATCAATAATCAGGGTTTTGCTAAATACGGCTATCAATCAGGAAAATACATAGCGCGGGCAAACGACCCGGGCGGAGGACTGCATAATGGAGAGTGGAACATCTTTTCTGGACGGCAAACTGGCTGCTGTTACCCTGGGAGTCCTCAGCGTTGGCTGGCTCATCTCCCAGCTTGTTTTCTCATTTGTTCACCCTATACACCCTATGGTACTCCTTCCCATATTTCTGGGCTTCGCTTTCTGCATTGTCTGCCTGACCCATCCTTTCCCGGGAAGTAAAAAATACCCAATCCTTCGCGTCTTTGATTATCTCGTTATTCCCCTGAGCGCCTGGGTCAGTTATGTCTATTATGTGGATTCCGAACGTATTTTGCAGCGCATTCCCCATATTGATGAAATAACCAACCAGGATGTAGTCGCGTTTTACATAGTCATGATTCTGCTTATGGAAACAATGCGCAGGGTTCTGGGCTGGAACCTGTTGAGCTTTGTCTCCATCTTTATTATCTATGCCTTCCTCGGCGGCTATCTGCCTGGATTTCTCAACTTTCAGGGCTTTACTGTCGAGTCCTTCATTGAAATCATGACATTAAGTTCTGAAGGCGTTTTTGGCACCGCCCTCTCGCCTACCGCAAATTATATTTTCTACTTTATTCTTTTTGGAGCATTCTTCTCCGTCTGCGGCGGCGGAGAATTGCTTATTGATATTGGAATGAAGATGAGCGATCCCCGCACCGGCGGACCGGCCAAGGCCGCGGTTCTATCTTCCTCCCTTATGGGCATGGTTTCCGGTTCTGCCGTAGCCAACGTGACTACAACCGGCGTTCTGACCATCCCCCTGATGAAAAAAGTAGGCTACCGTCCCCATGAGGCCGGCGCCATCGAAGCTGTGGCTTCCACCGGCGGCCAGATAATGCCCCCGATTATGGGCGTGGGCGCTTTTATTATGGCGGAATTGCTGGGTATGCAATATGGAACAATTGCCATATGCGCGATTATTCCTGCAGTCGCCTATTTTGGTTCGGTATTCCTTCTCGTTGGTTTCCTTGCCAAAAAAAATGTTTACCTATACGGCCCGGCAAGTGTGGGCGCTGATGATCTTATATTCAAATCAAAACCAATCTTAAAACGCCTTTACCTTCTTTTTCCCTGTATCCTGCTTGTGGCAATGGTTCTCACTGGCTGTTCCCTGCGTCTTTCCGCCTGTTATTCCACCCTTTCCATATTTGTTATCAATTTTATCAATCCAGAAAGACTGGGCGTAAAAGCTCTTTATAACGCTTTTATTGAGGGTATCCGCCAGGCGGCAAACATTGTAATCCCCGTCGCGGCCTGCGGCATTATCATTGGCGTTGTCGTCCAGTCCGGTCTTGCAAGCAAATTTTCCGCAATCCTCGCGGTTCTCGGAGGAAGCTATCTAATCGGCGCCCTCCTCCTGGCAATGCTCTGCTGTATGATGCTCGGCATGGCCATGCCGACAGTTGCGGCCTACCTTATTTCCGTAACCCTTTTCGCCGCTCCGCTTGTCAATCTTGGCCTGCCAATCTTTATCGCCCATATGTTCTGCTTCTATTTTGGCGTTATGGCCCAGCTCACTCCGCCAGTATGTCTGGCCTCGTTTACCGCGGCGGGAATCGCGGATGCCGACCCATGGAAAACCGGCTGGACTGCGTTCGGTTTTGCCATTGTCGCCTTCCTTGTGCCTTTTGCCTTTGCTTATGAGCCGGCGCTTCTCCTGCAAGGTCCCATAACAGACACAATAATCAGCACCTGTTCCCTCTTTGCCGGCTGCTATGGTCTGGCAGTCGCCATTGCCGGCTTCCACAGTATCCCTCTTTCCTTTACCTGGCGTTTGCTTCTCGTGGGTGTATCTATCTGCGGCATTGTTCCAGGCTTATTAACAGATCTCATCTGCTACGGTGGAATAATTCTCATTCTGCTCCTGAATCGCAACAGACAGAATAAAAAACCGGATTCTCCCACACCCGCGGCGGCTTCATAATTCGCTTTTCTCGCGCCGTCATGGAAGCTGCCCTTTTATAAGTCATTGTATGAACAAACAAGTCCCGGACAAAAATTCAAGGCCGGGTTCTGGAGAAACAATGGAAAAGATCAAGGACTTGATATATAAATATGGCGTTGTTCCGGTTCTGGTAATTGATGACTCGGCCAAAGCAATCCCGCTTGCCCAGGCTCTGGTTAAAGGCGAGCTGGAAGTGGCGGAAATCACATTCCGGACAGACGCCGCCGAGGATTCAATTAAACAGATTGTCCGGGAAGTCCCTGACATGCTGGTGGGCGCGGGGACTGTGCTCAATCGCGCCCAGGGTCAGAGAGCACTGGACGCTGGCGCAAACTTTATAGTTTCTCCCGGCCTTGATGAGGACCTGGCCAATTTTTGCAGGGAAAAAAATATTCTCTATATCCCCGGTTGTTCCTCTGCAAGCGATGTGCAAAAAGCCATTAATCTTGGCATCAATACCGTGAAATTTTTCCCTGCGGAAAGTTCTGGCGGAGTCAAGGCTCTTTCCGCCCTGGCCGCCGCTTTTAATCAGGTCAGATTCCTTCCCACTGGCGGAATAACTCCGGAAAAATTTTCAGAATATCTGCGCAAACCCTTTGTTATCGCGGTAGGATCAAGCTGGATTGCTCCAAAGAATCTTTTGGAGAAGGGGGATTTTGCCTCAATAGAAAAACGCGCGAAAGACGCCGTGTTTGCGGTTCTGAATTTCAAGTTCAGCCATATGGGGATAAATTGTGAAACGGAGCAGGAAGGATATGGGAACATGTTCAAACTGGCGGATATGTTCAATCTGGAAATGGGTGATACCAAAAGCTCCTCTTATGTAGGCAGGGAAGTTGAAATTACAAAAATGCCTTTCCAGGTACGCGGGCCTCACGGCCATCTTGGCTATTATGCGGACAATCTGGAACGCGCGATTTTTTATCTGGAAAAAAAGGGGATTGAATTTGATCATGAACATGTCAAGCCCTATAAAGGCAAGCCATATGTCATTTATTTAAAAGATCAAATTGCCGGCTTTGCGATCCATATTGAAGAGAGAAATGATCACAACCCCCCTGCCTGGGAACATAGGGATATAATAAAGGAACGAATAGGCTGGACGGATGGGGGCATAAAATAGATGCTCAAAAATGGGTTCATTTTCCATCGCCATGTTCGCGCAAATCGGGAAATTTAATTGAGAGATGAACCCTCTCCATGTCCGGCCTTGCCGGACCCCGCTTTCCATTTTCAGCAAAACCTGAACTTGTTTTCCCACGTGAAAACCAGGAGACAATAATGCCGCTTTTTATAAGGGCCTTTAATAATCACAATGAACCGCTGGTGGGCGTGAATAATGAAATCCTCCCCCGCTCTTATTTTAACATTATTAAACTCAAAAAGGAGGGAACTTTCTTTTCCCAAATTCCCGGTTATGAAACCTGCTGGGTTCTTGCCGAAGGCGTCTGCGACATAAATGTAAACGGACAGGAGTTCAATAATGTCGGCAGGCGAGCGAACATCTGGGAAAGCCAGCGTGCCGATTCCGTTTATGCTCCCGCCAATGCCGAGGTCAATGTCGTAGCAGTAAGCGATGCGGTAAAAATATATGTCGCCGGCGGCCGCTGTGATCAGGCTTACAAACCTTTTCGTATCTTGCCCGAAGATGTGAAACCTGTGGAAGTAGGCTCTGTTGACACTCATTCAAGAAGGGTAATCAATCATATCCTCGGAGCAAAGGACGAGGGGCGAACCGGGAACTTGCTTGTAAGCGAGCTTTATACCGATCCTGGCTGCTGGGCTGGTTATCCCCCGCACAAACACGGTGAGGATATTCCGGCTGAAAAAGGCAAATGGAAAGAAACAGGCTTTGAAGAAATTTATCATTTTGAATATAATCCCCAGAACGGTTTTGGCGCGCAGTTTGACTATTATCCAGGATCGATGGAAGAACGAAATGTCTGGATGGTGCGGTCTGGCGATACATTTTGCATATCCGGAGGCTACCATCCAGGAGTGACTTCTCCAGGCCATGCGGAATACATTTTTACAATTCTGGTCGGCCATACCAGTCATTCCCTTGTCCAGAATTTTGATCCCGAATATTCGCATCTCGCTTCCAGCTTGCCAGGCGTAAAGGATATGGTCGCGCTCTTTACCGGCCAAAACAAATAAAAAGGAA
>CAYNKM010000121.1:0-5662 GCA_964397795.1 uncultured Desulfovibrio sp.
ATGTCCACCCTGATAAAGCAACTGAGCGGTGTTTTCAGGCAGATCAGCCTTTTGCAGGACTTGTCGCACAAGCGAGATTAAAAAGCGATTTGATTCCAGGGCCTCTCTGCCTCCGCGCAGAATTATCGCGTTTCCAGCCTTGATCGCGATAATGGAAGCGTCAATTGTGACATTCGGCCTTGCTTCATAAATCATCGCCACCACCCCCAGCGGGATGCGCATCTTGCCTACCAAAAGCCCGTTTGGCCGTTGCCATTGGGTTTCTGTGGCGCCGACCGGATCTGGCATGCCTGAAAGCTCCTTGCAGGCGCAAGCCATTTCGGATATTATTTTTGGAGTTAGCCTTAATCTGTCAAGACGGGCGGAATCCATTCCCCGACTTTCCGCATTGGCCAGATCGAGACTGTTGGCGGCCAGCAGGGAAGAGTTATTTTCTGTCAGCAAACTGGAAAGGTTATTTAAAAAATCATTTTTTTTGACGGCGCTTGCCCTGGACATTATTCTTGAGGCCTCCTGAGAAGCCATAACCAATTCCCGGATTGATTTTTCCAGATCTTCCATCTCTCGCTCCTGCCTGGGAAAAATTTTGACATACAAGTGGGAAAGAGATTATAAAGCAATGACAATTACTATGCAATTATCGCATTTGGACTGAAATCCATATGTTATTCAGCCATGTATAAACAGGAAGGATAAAATGCGGGAGCAGAAAAAAAACGAAGATGGCAGTAGCGGTTTGCTGGACGGCATTCAAAGCGAGGTTTCCGCTGAAAGCGCGCCTCTTTTAAATTTTATCACAAGGCATGCCAGCTCCATTGCTGGAATAGTTTTGATTTTATTATTGATTCTGGGCGGCATGGCTATCTGGAACTGGTATCATGGCGGAAAGCAAAAGGAAGCCAGACAGGAACTTGCCCGTATAAACGCGCAATTAAAAGGCGCCGATAAAAATACCGCATTGGCCAAACTGGCGGAAAACGCGCCTGAAAGCACAAAACTTTTTATCTATATGAGCCTGGGACAGAGCGCGCAGGAAAATGGAGATCCTGTACTCGCGGCCGATGCTTATGCCAAGGCTGCAAGTCTGGATGGGGATGGAGCCCTGGGACTCACTGCCGCTCTTGGAAGCGTTGGAAGTCTTTTAATGCAGGCGGAATATGTCCAGGCTCTGACGCTGCTTCAGGAATTGGACAGAAAATTGCCTGAAGCTTCAAAATCCATGGAATTTAAACAGATGCTCGCGGAAGCTGCGGCCAAGGCTGGCCAGCCCCAATTGGCCTATCAGACATATGAAAATCTTGCCAGCACTGTTAAAACTCCGGAAGCGGCCTATTTTAAATCCAGAGCCGAAGCCCTGAAAAAAGAAATTTCCCAAAATCCGGTCATCAATCCATAAACTCGAAACACATTTTGTTAAATTGGTTATTTAATCTGGAATCCGTTGCGTATCCGCATCGGATTTTTTTATACCAGAAGACGTATTAGCAAAACGGAGTAATCTGATGAAAAGAATCCTGGAGGGTACGGGGGGAGAAAAACATTTTTTGCTGGGTAATGAGGCCATCGCCAGGGGCGCGCTGGAGGCGGGGGTTAAATTTGTTTCCTGTTATCCTGGAACTCCATCTTCAGAGATTGTGGATCTTCTCTATGGATTAAGTCACACTTCTGGTCTGGATACCGATTTTTATGTGGAATATTCAGTCAATGAAAAGGTCGCCCTGGAAACCGCATGCGGAGCCGCCCTGGGAGGAGTTCCAAGTCTTGTGACCATGAAACATGTAGGTCTAAATGTTGCGGCTGATCCACTTTTTACTGCCGCATATATAGGCATGCCTGGCGGCCTGGTTATCCTGACCGGGGATGATCCTGGTTGTCATTCGAGTCAGAACGAGCAGGATAACCGTCATTATGCGAGATTTGCGGGTTTGCCATGTCTTGAACCATCTTCGGCTGAAGAAGCAAAGGAAATGACCAAATATGCTTTTGAAATTTCCCGATTGCTTGAGCAGCCAATTCTTCTTCGCACCACCACCAGAATAAGCCATATGCGTGGTTAGGTGACTTTTGGCGAATCGCGGGAGAATCCCCAGATTGTTTTTCGAAAAAATCCTTCCCGCTTTATTCCAATACCTGTGAATGCCCGCAAACGCCATCTTGCTCTGGCCGAACAGTTGGAAAAAGCCAGGGAATTGGCGGAAAAAAGCCCCTTCAATAAAATCACCAGGCCAAATTCCGGGGAAATAAGGGCAGGAATCATAAGCAGCGGCCCTGCCAGGAATTATACCGCGGACGCTATTGAGCTTGAAGATTTTAATATCGCCCATCTTGAGCTGGGACAGACCTGGCCCTTGCCAGAAAATCTCATTCTCAATTTTATAAAAGATCTGGATAGCCTTCTGATTTTGGAGGAGGGAGAACCTATTCTGGAAAAGGATATTCGCGAACTGGCTCAAAAAAACGGCCTGACTCTGGCAATCTCCGGAAAAGATGAAAAACTGAATGAACAGGGCGAGTATTCTGCGCGCAAGGTTCGGGAGAGAATAAGACGATGGCTGAATATAAAAGAAGCCCTGCCCAATTCTGATAAAACTCTTAAGCTGCCAGTACGGCCTCCCAATCTCTGTCCGGGCTGCGCTCATCGTTCAGTATATTATGCCGTCAGAAAAATTTTTGGCGACGACGCGATCTACTCAAGCGACATAGGCTGTTATACTCTCGGCATTCTCCCACCCCTGCGCGCTGCCGATTTCCTTGTGTGCATGGGTTCTTCCGTGACTGCGGGAGCTGGTATGGCAAGGGTTTCCGACAAACCGGTTATCGCCTTCATAGGAGACTCCACATTTTTTCATTCTGGAATAAGCGGTCTGGCCAACGCTGTTTTCAATAACCATGATTTGCTGGTTATTATTCTGGATAATGGAACTACGGCCATGACTGGTCATCAGCCCAATCCCGGCATGGATCATGACAAACTTCATCCTCATTCAAAGCATCTTCACATGGAAAAAATCCTGGAAGGTCTGGGCATTGAACATATACAAACAGTAAAAGCTCACAATATCAAGGCGCTTTCCAACGCGCTTGAGCAATTGCGGGATAAAACGGGAGTCAGGGTTCTTATAGCCAAAGAGCCATGCCTCCTTTACGCAAAACACAACCTGAAAAAAAAGGCGTCCACGGTTGCCTACGTTAAAAAACAGGGCGAGAGCGCGGAACAATGCGTCAGGGATCTGGCCTGCCCCGCATTTGTACGCAAAAACGGCAATCTTGAAGTGGATCCCAGTTTATGCGGCTCCTGTATGGTCTGTATTCAGATTGCCCCTGACGCGTTTGCCGCCAAAAAACGCGAATAGCTCCTTCAAATCACGGCCGGAATTAATTATCTTGATTTAAAATCGCATATACCCCTTGCATCATGGCATTATTTAAGGCTATCAAGTTAATACATAAAATCATGGGGAATATTCTTTTCAGACTTGGCTGGAAAGATACTGCCCAAAGAAGGGAGGGAGCATATAGATGACTTCAGAAGTAGCATTTTTGGCGCTATTGGCGATTATCCCAATTTTTGTCGCGCTTGTCCTTATGGTTGGAATGCGTTGGCCTGCAACTCGCGCCATGCCTTGTGCGTGGCTCGCTTGCGTTATATGCGCCATACTTGGCTGGGATATTGACATATTAAGAATTGCCGCTCTCTCCATCCAGGGAGTAATCATTGCCATTGGCGTTCTGATTATCGTTTTTGGCGCAATCCTTATTCTCTATACTCTGGAAAAAAGCGGAGGAATGGAAACAATCCAGTACGGCATGCAGAACGTAAGCCGTGACCGGCGCGTTCAGGCAATTATCATTGGCTTTATGTTTGCGGCCTTTATAGAAGGCGCGGCAGGCTTCGGAACGCCCGCCGCTCTGGCTGCGCCTCTTCTGCTAGGTCTTGGTTTCCCCGCAATGGCGGCAGCTGTGGTCTGCCTGGTTTTCAATAGCGTGCCTGTCAGCTTTGGGGCTGTGGGAACGCCGATTCTGGTGGGTTTCGGTTTGCTCCCGCCTGAAATTACCGCTGCAGCCAGTAAATATGCCGCTCTTCCTTTCCACGATTTTGCCCAATTTGCCAAACAGGTTGGGGAATGGGCCACATTTATGCACGGACCAATGGCCCTGATTATCATGGTCTTCATGCTGGGCTTTATGACCCGTTTCTGGGGTCCCGAACGTTCCTGGGCTCCCGGCTTCCGTGCCTGGCCTTTCTGCCTCTTTGCTTCAATATGCTTCCTGATTCCTTACGTTTTCTGCGCCTGGGTTCTCGGTCCGGAATTTCCCGCCATGCTGGGTGGACTTTTGGGTCTTGGCGTGGTTGTCTGGGGCGCCAAAAAAGGCTTTTGCGTCCCCAGTGATGTCTGGGGTTTTGGCGATCCAAAAAACTGGGACGCATCCTGGAGCGGCACAAGTGGAGCTTCCGCAAGTACGGAATTTAAACCTCATATGTCCCAGCTGCGGGCCTGGATGCCTTACGTTATCATCTGTGTCCTGCTTGTAATTTCCCGTATTCCAGAACTTGGACTAAAAGGCTGGCTCTCGGCTCAAAAAATTTCCTATAATAATATTCTCGGCTTCAAGGATCTTTCTGAAGGCATTACCTATCTCTACCTGCCTGGCACCTTCTTTATAGTTGTCGCGCTCCTCACCATCTGGATTCAGAATATGTCTGGTGAAGCCGTAAAAGACGCCTGGAAAGAATCTTTTGCCAAAATGAAGGGACCCACGATTGCCCTTTGTTTCGCCGTCGCTCTTGTGGCCATTTTCCGCGGTTCTTCAGTAAACCATGCCGCGCTTGATCTCGTAAATCAGGCCAGCGCTCTGGGTGCGGATCAGGCGGATAAAGTAAAGGATCTTCTTGCCCAGGCCAAGGCAGCGAAAGAGGTTCTTCCTTCCATGCCCCTTGCGCTTGCGCAGACAGTAGGCGCTGTCGCCGGAAATATCTGGCCCTTCCTTGCCGCCTTCGTCGGCGGTCTCGGCGCCTTCATTACAGGATCAGCCACAATTTCCGACCTCATGTTCGCGGAATTCCAATGGGGTATGGCCTTTGCCCAACTGCTTCCTCCCGCGATAATTGAAGCGGCCCAGACTGTCGGCGGCGCTATGGGCAATATGATTTGTATCCATAATATTGTCGCAGCCTGCGCTGTTGTTGGCCTTTCGGGAAGAGAGGGTGAGGTCATGCGCAAAACCTTCTGGCCCTTCCTCCTGTATGGCGTAGTTGTCGGCATTATTTGTACAATACTTGTTAGCGCCGATCCCGCCACCTATCTTACGGCGGTAAAATAGACGTCTGACCATTAATAAAAACTAATGGACAGACTTAATTAAATTATTTTCTGGAAAACTAAAAAAAATAAGAACCCGCCAAAAAAAGGCGGGTTCTTATTAATTAAACGCGTTTTAATTTGCCGAGAAATATAATGTTTGTGGATGCGATTTTTATATGCCTGGGCGCTTCTCTGGGCGCATTAAGCCGATGGGGTTTATCTTTGGCTCTTAACTCCCTTTTTCCACTACTGCCGCCAGGAACTCTGCTTGTAAACCTGCTTGGCAGCTTCCTTATGGGACTCGTAATGGGTCTTTTGCTTAATTATCCAGGCACTGGATTTTATATAAGACCGTTTTT
>CAYNKM010000122.1:0-5657 GCA_964397795.1 uncultured Desulfovibrio sp.
AGCGGCTCAATGTAAAATGGCTGCTCGGCGGCGAATGCGGACATATGTGGCGTGTAATTAACCAGTATATGGATACGTATAACGGGCCGCCTCCCGCCAATATGACTGTTCCCGTTTCACCGATAACCGGAACGGTTTTTGAGTGGGCCAAGGCCGCCAAGATGATTCATATCGCGGAATTTACGGCGGATCTCATTCATCATAACAAATTAAAACTGGATCCCAGGCGTAACGACTATCTTTTCACCACCTGGCATGATTCCTGTAATCCCGCTCGCGGTATGGGCCTTCTGGATGAGCCAAGATATATATTGAAACATGTCTGTAATAAATTTGTGGAAATGCCTGAAAATACAATCAGGGAGCAGACTTTCTGCTGTGGCGCCGGATCAGGCTTAAATACGGAAGAAATAATGGAGCTGCGCATGAGGGGAGGCATGCCAAGAGGCAATGCCCTGCGTTATGTGCAACAGAAACATGGCGTGAATCATATGGCCTGCGTCTGTGCTATTGACAGGGCAACGCTGCCGCCCCTGGCTGATTACTGGGCTCCGGGTTGCACGATAAGCGGCCTGCATGAACTGGTTGGCAACGCCCTTGTAATGAAGGGAGAATCAAAACGCACCATGAATTTGCGCCAGGAAGATTTACCGGACTACTGCATTTCTGATGATGAGCAGGAATCGCAGGAGCAAAAAGGATCGGGGGAGGCTTGATAAATGTATAATGCCAAAGCCGTTATAATAGGTATAATTCTTTTTGTTGCTCTTTTTACAACGCCTTTCTGGTTAAGCTGGATAGGGCCGGATTATACCAAAACAGGAGTAGTGCTGACAAATACCGCCAAAGAGGCGGGTACATGTATTGAAGATGTGGAATTTATGCGCGCCAATCATATGCGTCTTCTGGACGAATGGCGGGACACGGCCTTGAGGGAAGAGAACAGGGTTTATATTTCAGCCCTCAATGGTAAAAAATACAATATTTCCCTTCAGAATACATGTTTGAAATGCCATTCCAATTATTCCCAGTTTTGTGAAAAGTGTCATATTCCGAGTAACGTTTATCCTTATTGTTTTACTTGCCATATTATTCCCACGGAGGGCAGATAATGAAAAGCTCCAGAAGAAAATTTTTAAAAATTGCTGGACTTTCTGCCTTTGCCCTGGCAAGCGGGATTGCCTCCCCAGGTAGCGAGGCGAAGGCTCAAATTGCTCCAGGTAAATATGTTGATCGGGATGGCATGCTTACGGCCAAACGCTGGGCCATGGTAATTGATACAAAACAGTTTAAAACTGAAGCTGATTTCAAGGATTGTATTAATGCCTGCAACAGGGCGCATAATGTGCCGCAGATTCCCGGAAACAAAAATATAAAATGGATGTGGACGGATACATATGATCATGTATTTCCGGATGACATGAACAATCATCTGAATACGGCGGTTCGGGAAAAACCCTATCTCCTCTTATGCAACCATTGCACAAATCCGCCCTGCGTCCGCGTTTGTCCCACGCAGGCGACATACAAAATGCCGGATGGAATAGTGGCGATGGATTATCACCGCTGTATTGGCTGCCGTTTTTGTATGGCCGGTTGTCCATATGGAGCAAGATCCTATAATTTCTATGATCCCAGGCTGTATTTCAAGGATAGATTTCCCAATCCGGACTTTCCAACCAGAATGATTGGCGTTGTGGAAAAATGTAACTTCTGCGTCGAAAGGCTGGCTGATGGAAAACTTCCGGCCTGTGTTGTCGCTTCCCAGGGAAAAATTCTTTTTGGCGATCTGGAAGATCCAAATTCCACGGTACGTAAGGCTTTGGCCAATAATTATAGTATACGTCGCAAACCCAATCTGGGCACTCAACCCGGCGTTTATTACCTGGTATAGGAGTAAGCCATGCTGGAAAAATTATTTTGTGCGTCCAAAAGTTATTATGCCTGGCTTGCTTTTCTCCTCTGTATTATACTCATATGCGGTATTGTCTATCTGGATCAGCTCTTTAATGGCATGGGCATTACCGGCATGAACAGGGATGTTTCCTGGGGCCTCTATATTTCACAATTCACCTATTTTGTAGGTGTTGCCGCGTCCGCTGTCATGCTCGTGTTGCCCACCTATTTCCACTACTACAAAAAATTTAAACGCGTGATTATTTTTGGCGAGTTCATGGCTGTCGCGGCAGTAATCATGTGTTGCCTTTTTATTGTTGTGGATGTGGGTCAGCCACAGAGAATGCTTAATGTCATGCTCTATCCGACACTAAATTCAGTCATGTTTTATGACATGTGTGTCCTGATTGGATATCTTCTGCTGAATATCGTTATCGGCTGGGTGACTCTTGAAGCGGAACTGAAGGATACAGAACCGCCCCACTGGGTAAAGATTTTAATTTATATTTCCATAATCTGGGCCTTCTCCATTCATACGGTAACCGCCTTTCTTTACGCGGGTATTCCAGGCCGACATTACTGGCTGACCGCGGTTATGGCAGCGCGCTTTCTTTCTTCAGCCTTTTGCTCCGGACCGGCAATTCTCCTGCTTCTTTTATTCGCCCTGCGCAGATTGACAGGATTCGATCCCGGCAAGGATGCGGTAAAAACCCTTTCCATAATTATCGTTTACGCAATGTGTATAAATGTGTTTCTGTATTGCTGCGAACTTTTCACAGCCTATTACAGCAACATTCCCGGCCATATGGAACCAATCACATTTCTGTTTACCGGTCATGGCGGCCATCTTGCCTGGGTAAGTTACTGGATGTGGGCGGCTGTTATTCTTGGATTGGGTTCTCTTGTTATTCTTATCCCGCCCAAGTGGCGCAATAGTGGTCTTCTTCCCATTGCCCTGATCATGCTGGTGGCCGCAAGCTGGATTGACAAGGGGCTGGGACTTCTTATCGGCGGATTCACACCCAATATGTTTGAAGCATTTACGCCTTATATGCCTACTTTCAAGGAAGTCATGATCGCTCTGGGCGTATATGCCGTAGGAGCCCTGGTGCTTTCTCTCTTATGGAAAATTGCCTTGAGTGTTAAGTGCGTTAGCGGACACTTTTCAGATTGATGGCGGAAGGGGGAAGTTGCAAAACATGCGACTTCCTCCATATATCACTTTCAGGAATTTTGGAGTGATAGTTCTTTAGAACGAGGGTAATACCATGGCCAAAGCTATCTGGATTAGGGCAGAAATCAGGGGATGCGAATTTATATCGGGAAGATTAAATCTGGATATAGTTTGTGGTCACCATAGCGCGGTAGGTGAATCAGTTCACGCGCGGGCAATATCAGTTCAGGGATTAAAAAATACTGTGTGTTTTACCAGGGGAATGGTTAATTCAAGCCAGAATGCGCTGGTGCAAATAGCGGATGGCTGGGCCCCGATCGGCAAGCTTGTTTCAAAGTTTGAGTATCGCCATGGTATCAGTATTCATCGCATTGTGAACGATTTTTCCAGGGATGGGGATATAGAGTGTGTTGATAGCAGGGATGACGCTGAAAAACTATGTCTGCTATCACAGCGCTTCCCCTGTTGCGCGTTGAGTCTTGCTGAAATTGCCCTGGCCAATGGTTTTAATATAGATCGTATTTCGGCTCGTGCCTTAAGATCTTTAAAAAGTGTAATAGATGCCAAAATTGAACGTTTTCAAATTTCCCCGGATGAGCTGCGAATTGATGATAATACGAAAACCATGATTCTGGCCGGACGATAACATATCTTTGGCGGTCAAAAAATTTTTTGTTCAAATTAGCCCATCCCCAAAATGGGCTTTTTTGTTTATAATTGACTGTCATTCCTTAAATAATTCTTATAATTATCTTTTTAATAAGACTGTTCAAACCATGTATTGATATTAAGGGGGATGACAATCTTTTTTTTTTTACCCGCAAGGGGTACGCCGTATCCGTAACCAGCGAGGCTGCTAACGGCTACCCAGATCCGCAAGGGACTCAGCGCTGATTCTATCAGCGTGTTTAAGAATAAACCCATTGGAAACATAGGCATATTGTAAAATTGTGAAATTTAAAGTAATTATATGCAGCCAGATTCGGCTGATTTTAAGATTCTTGACTTAAAATTTCCAAAAAATAATAATACTTTTTAAGAGTGAAAATTTTTAGGCGAAATGTGATTCATTTCACAAGTATTTATTAAAATTTAGACGGAAGTTGTTTTAATTTCCAAAAAGGAAAATTATATGCACCAGGCATTAAAAGATGCAATTACCGTCTGCAAAACTTTTTTGCGTAATGGGTATGACGCCCATGTAATCAATATGCCACTTCAGGCTGATTTAATTGCCAAAAAGCGGAATACTGAAAAACCATTGGCGATAGATATAGCCTGCGATGCAGACAGGGATATGCTTGTAAAAATTTTTCCCAAGGCTGTAAAAAACAATGACGGTTCATGTATTGGGTACCTGGAAGAAAACGAAGTGTTATTCCGTTTTTATCCATTGGAAGCCAATAACCCTGGACATCCGGAATTGGCGCTTATCAGGGTTACGCCCAGTATGATGGAAGAGATGGATTCCCGTTTACGCAAAAGAATAAGATATTCCGATTTTGGTCCGCCGCCGGTAGTAAATGAGAAATATGAAGGCTTTGCGGACGTTCGGGATGGTTCCATTCGCTTAATAGGGCTGCCCGATGAGACTTTGCGATATAATTACCGCCTGGCTATACGCGCCCTGCGCTTTTCAGCCAATTATGATATTCCTATTGAACCCAATACCTGGATGGCCATAGCGCGGGCTTCCATGAGAGTTCTTGATTATGTTCCTGCAAGAGAGATTATGGAAGAATGGCGATTGGTAGCCGCCGAATCCATGCACAGATTTGTCAGGCTCTTGTATGAAGCCCATATTCTGCAGGGGCTTATACCCGAAGTCGCAAGTCTTGCCTGTGTTATTCAGCAAAATGACAAGGGAGAAATTAATGGTAATGTTTTTGAGCATACATTAAAAACAATGAAATTATACCCTGAAGCGGGTTTTCACTATGACTGGCTAGGCACTATGGCCATGCTTTTCCATGATGTGGGGAAACTGTTTACTGCTGAATATTTTGATGGGCGCTGGACTTATTATCAGCACCATAGAGTGGGCGCGAAAGTCACCAGGAAAATATTGCGTCGTCTCCATTTTGATCTTGCCGATGCGGATCTTATTTGCCATCTTGTCAATCAGCATATGCGTTTTCATTTCATGATGACAGACAGGGGAATAAGACGATTCAAGGCCTTACCTGAAACCCAGCGGCTTATAGCCATGGCCAGGGCTGATCTTCAGGCGCGAGATGACAGTTTCACATCGTTTAATCATAATATGAAATATCTTGATCGGGCGGAAACTCCGGAAAGATTGCTTGAACCTCTTCTGAATGGTATTGAAATAATGCGGGAAACAAGTCTTTCGCCAGGACCGCTTGTTGGCAATATAAGGGATGCTTTGCTTGAAGCCCAAAGAACTGGCCTGATTAATGACCGGGAGAGCGCCGTTTATTTTGTAAAGCAATACGCCGCCAATTTCAGCTGATATTTTATATTAAAACAATTATTTTCCAGACCCTTCCAAATTTGTAAATGGAAGGGTCTTTTTTTATAAAAATCTTTTTCCATTCCGGAAACTGGAATAATGAAAGATTATATT
>CAYNKM010000123.1:0-5632 GCA_964397795.1 uncultured Desulfovibrio sp.
CTGGGCAAAGCCTTTGATCACCAGCTCCGGCGGAAGGAATTCATCGTATTTATTGAACAGGGGCAGTTCATTGGGATAAACCAGCTCAAGCGGATCGATGGGTTTGGCCAGTTCATCGGAAACAATCCTGAAAAATTCGGCTGGCCCCGTCTTCATATTGAATTGCAGATAAAAGGGTTTCGCGGATTCCAGATTTTTCAAACCAAGGCGTTTGGCGCATTTGATTTTTAAGATCCGTTCCAGCGTCATGAAGGGATATGTGCCAATCCAGGGCAAAAGGCACCACATATTGCCGCCGAGATTGACAAGGGGATTTATGTCCCCCTGAGCGTGACGGGCGACTTTTCGCGCCAGGGCAAGGCGGCGCACCGCGTTTTTCATCAAATAGGGATAGACGGCGTCTTCCTGAAGAACCCGGCGCATCCGTTGCAGGATTTTTGTATGGATATCGCCGGCGCAGAGACCAAAATAGGCCGGGATTACCCCCTTGACCTGTTCGCAGTAAACCAGATGCCGTTTATAATCCACTTCCAGGACTGTCCAGACATGGCCGGCGATGGCGACCCTTTCGCCTACGGGGGGAGGCGAAACTATCGTGCCCAGCTCCTGGGCGTCGCTGCGCACGGTGTATTCCTCATTTTCCTGAAACACGCCGTAAAATTTATAGGAATTGATAACGCGCTCGCCGTTTATGCCGACAATAAGGCCGCCCCGCCCCGTCCGCTCAATATGGCCCGTATGCAGCAAGTGGCGCAGAAGGACTTTATAATCGTCCTGGCTTACACGATGAAAATAGCTCAGGCTCAATATCCGTGCGGCCAGATCGCGGGGAGAGAGCTCTCCCGAGGAGGCGAGAGTCGCCATCGTCTGATGGTAAAGCAGGCTATAGGGCAGGCGATCCAGACAGGGCGGCTCCACCCAGCGCTCCTCCAGATAAAGCTGAACAAGGGCTATGCCCTGCAGAAGCTTCCAGGGAATTGTCTCCGGCAAGAGCGCGCGGGATTCCGGCTCGTCTTCGCGCATGACAAACCACATTTCAGGGGGCGCGTCCCGCCGGCCGGTGCGTCCCATGCGCTGCAAAAAAGAAGAGACCGTCCAGGGCGCGTCCAGCTGAAACGCCCTCTCAAGCCTGTCAATATCTATGCCCAGCTCCAGGGTTGAGGTTGTGACTGTGGTCAGATTCTGACTATCGTCTTTCATCGCTTCCTCGGCGGTCTCCCTGTAAGAGGCGGACAGATTGCCATGATGGATCAGGAAGCGATCCGGCTGGCGCTGTCTTTCACAGTATTGCCTGAGCCTGGCGGTCACCGATTCGCATTCCTCCCTTGAATTGACAAAAACCAGGGATTTCGTGGCGCGCGTATGCTCATAAATATAGGCAAGACCGGGATCGGCGTTTTGCGGGGCAATGTCCGATTTTTCCTCAAGGGCGGGCATTCCCTCCGCGCCTTCCCCGCCCGCCTGTTCGCCGCTTATATAAAAATGCTCCATGCTTATGCGCCACTTGTTCCCTTTCGACTCGATTTTTGGGATCAGGGTCCGTCTGCCCGTGCCAGCCGCCAAAAACTCACCGGTTTTTTCCGGATCGCCGATTGTGGCGGATAGGCCGATGCGGCGCGGATTGACGCCGGCCAGACGGCTTAATCGCTCAATCAGGCACAGCGTCTGCCCACCCCTGTCGCCGCGCAGAAGGGAATGAACCTCGTCAATGACCACAAAGCGAAGATCCCCAAAGAGTTTCGGCACAGCCAGATGCTTATGCAGAAGAATGGCTTCAAGGGATTCGGGAGTAATCTGAAGTATTCCCGACGGACTTTTCACAAGGCGGTTTTTGTGGTTCTGGGCGACATCCCCGTGCCAATGCCATACCGGTATCCCCGCCTGGTCGCAGAGATCTGTCAGGCGCGTGAACTGATCATTGATAAGGGCCTTGAGCGGACCTATATAAAGACAGCCTACGGATTTGGGCGGATTTTCTGAAAACAGGGTGATTATGGGAAAAAACGCGGCCTCGGTCTTGCCGGAAGCGGTGGACGCGGTAAGCAGGAGATTTTCATCGCTATTGAAAATGGCCTCGGCTGCGGCGACCTGAATCCCCCTCAGGTTATCCCAGCGGTTGCGATAGATGAAATCCTGGACGAAGGGAGCGTAGCGCTCAAAGATACCCATGTCGCTTCTTACAGATCAAACTCCGCGTACTTATCCGCGACAGGCGCTTCCAGAACCTCGTTTTTGGAGAAGGTGAAGGAATCGCTTCCCAACAGCTCGCGGACCTTCAGGCCGGGATTCTGGTAAAGGATATCCAGAACCTGAATAAAATCGCGGATAACCTCGCGGGGAGTGATATGCTCGTCAGCGCCTATGCGGGCGAATTCAATTTCCATAAAATCCAGCATGTCTTTCTGGGTGACCATCTGTTTGTACTGATAAAGTCCGGCATGAATATCCGCCAGTTTTTCCACCAACACGAGCATTTCTTCCTGGGTGAGGGCTTTCAGGCGGATGACGGGAGAAAGAAGATCGCTATATTCACCTGAAAAGCGGCCGTCGGCCAGACGTGAGCGCAGCGCTTCATAACTGTAAACGCCCCGCCTGGGATCCTCCAGAGCCTGGGGCGTGCAGCCGAGGATGATACCCAGATGGCTGGCCTTGCCCTGCATGGCGTCGTTATACATGGTGAGTATTTTTTCGTAATTGTACTGTCTTGTTATGGAATGCGGGATCTTGAAGATGTTCACAAGCTCGTCAATAAGAATGAGCATGCCGGAATAGCCGGCCTGCTTCAGAAAGCCCGCGAAAAGCTTAAGGTATTCGTACCAGTCATCATCCGTTATCATGATATTTATACCCAGCTCCTTCCTGACTTCCGTTTTGGTGGAGTACTCGCCGCGGAACCATTTCAATACCCTGGCCTTCGTCTCCTCATCGCCGGCGATATGGGCCCGATAGTAGAGGGTAAGGAGACGGGCAAAATCAAAGCCGTGAACCATCTCGTTGAGGGAGGCGATAACGGAGGAGATCTTTTTTTCCACCAGAGGCCCAAGAGCGGGATCGGTAACGCTCAGGCCGGATTCCGCGGCTGTCTGCTGCTGCGTGTTGTTGATCCAGCGATCGAGAATCAGGGACAGGGCGCCTCCTTCCGGCTTTGTTTTTGTGGACATGTTGCGGATGAGTTCCCTATATGTGGCAAGTCCCTGACCGCGCGTTCCCTGCAGCCGCCTTTCCGGAGAAAGATCGGCGTCAACTACGACAAAATTTTTGGCCATCACATAGTTGCGGATGGTTTGCAGCAGAAAGCTCTTTCCGCTTCCGTATTTTCCGGCAATGAAGCGAAAGGATGCTCCCCCGTCAGCGATTATATCCACATCATGGAGAAGCGCGTCAATTTCCCGCTTACGACCGACTGTTATATAAGGTAGGCCCAGACGCGGCACAACTCCGCCCTTCAGGGAATTGACAAGCGTCTGCGCTATGCGTTTGGGTATATTCATTCGGGGATAATCTCCTTAAGGTCTTCAATATAGTCTTCAACAAGCCCTGGCCGATCATCGAGAACAGAATCCCCGAATCTGTCGTACAGCTTTTCATTGATTCCGTCCACGAGAACGGAAATTATATGACCTTCTTCCCTGAGCCAGTCCAAATCTCCGCCATAAAGCAGGCCGCGCATGAAACGGTACTCCACCGGGGAAAGAAGTCCGTCCTGGGGAGCTGGAGCAATGTCGACGCTGGCAGGGGGCTCGGCGGGAATTTCATCTTCCTCATCTTCTTCAACTATCAATTTGTCGCGGGTCAGGCCGGCGTCGCTGCGGATTTTGTCCAGACAGGAAAAATCTATCTTGAATTTGTTTTTCTCGGCGGCCTCTTTTTCAGCCAGAAGCGCCTTTGTCTCATCCCTGACAAGTTTGATAACCCATTTGATATCAAATTCAGACTGGATGGGATGGCCATACCCATATTCTTCCCGCATGATCCGATCCACTGTCTTAAACAAATTGGCCAGCCTCCGGACCGCGCGGGGGGTGACAATGCGGCTTGAGACAGTCCAGACGCCTCCCTGACAGCGGTAAACGAGCTGACTGTCAACAGAATATTCGTAATTATCGCGTTTTAGCGGATCGCAAAAGACGGCCGAACTGAAAAGATGGCAGTACTCCGCGTCCAGTGAGCCGAAAAACTGCCCCACCAGATTCCTTTTGCATCTTTTCGCGTAATACACGTCCATCTTTCTGAATACCCGGAAAATTACCTCATCCATATCCTCATGATGTTCCGCGTAAAATCTGGATCGCTTCAGCCAGTTGGGAGAGAGCTGCTTGAGCGCGTCCATAACAGAATCGCGGGATTCCGAACTTATATTTTCAATTACCTTGATACATTGATCATTGACAAGCTGCGGGCTTTCGGCCAGAAGCTCCCTTTCCAGATCATAATATATTATATAATCCTGAATCCAGCTATCGAGATATGAAATTAATGAGGAATCTTCAGCTCCATAAAGTGTCCTTATTTCCTTTAGTTTGTCATGGCCTGCGAGGGGACATTCAACGCCGACATAGTTTATTATCTCATATATCCACAGAAAAATAAAAGACAGGGGCGCGGCTACGCGGATACCTTTGCGCGCCTTTGTCCTGAAGGAAAAATATCCTCTTAATTCCTCATCCGTAAAAGACTGGTAGGTGGGGTAATAGCGGACAAGATTGTCCCTGAACTCAAAATCATCCTCATAATCCGCCAGAAGCCTGGCCTGCTTGAGAAAGACCTCTTTGGAATTTCTCCAATAATTTTTCTTTTCCAGCATTCTGGCCTGTTTGAGCAAGGGCGGCAAGGAATCGGATATGGGCCGCCTGGCTCCAATTGGCTCATCCCTGAAAATTCTGGATATAAACTTCTCCGGCATATATGCTCATTCCTTTGCCATATTCCCGCTTCCCGTCAGAAGTAAAATTCCCCGTTTGCCCGGTAATAAAACTGTTGACAAGCAGCAAACACGATAAGCCCGGCCTTTTATAAACAGGGGGGCTGGAAAATCACCAAAGCGGCCTGGGCGATCCAGCCAGGGAATTTAACGGGGAGACATTGCCGCCATTTTTCCCTGGATATGTATGCCATTTTTTCATTGCCTGGCCAGTTTATAAGATAACGATGCAGATTGCCAGATAGCGAAGCAGTTTGGCCGCCGCGACCACAATGAGGAAGATTGAAAATTTCTCGCCAAGAAGCCCGGCGGCCAGGGTCAGCGGATCGCCAATAACCGGCGCCCAGCTCAGCAAAAGCGACCAGCGTCCATATTTTTTATAAAAGTTTTCTGCCCTTGCGAGCGCCTTTTTAGAAATTCCAAAGCTCTTGCCTGAGGCAAGGCGGGCGGCAGACTTTCCCAAAAGCCAATTTAGACAGGAACCCAGGGTATTGCCAGACCAGGCCGCCAGCACGGATAGCCAGGGAGGTATGGGGGGATAAAGCAAGGCTCCGGCCAGAGCCAGTTCGGATTGAGCCGGCAAAAGGGTCGCCGAAATAAAGGCAATCCAGAAAAGCCCGGCCAATATGCTAAAAATCATTCCTGTCCCCGACTTTATTTAAAATAATACCGCGGCCGGCAAATTCTGCCCTGTTTGGGAAGCCTGCGCGA
>CAYNKM010000124.1:0-5591 GCA_964397795.1 uncultured Desulfovibrio sp.
TGGGAATTCGGTAGCCGGCTGGCTGGACGCCTATAAAGCGCGCAACCGTTCCGTATCCGCGTATTATGATCAGAAAAATTACAACAGGATGACTGGCCTGGGCGTCCCCAATGGGCCCGCATATAATAAAATATTACAGAATATACAGAGAGATTTTTCCCAGCCGTGGATGGAGATGCTGGCAAGACCAGCTGATCTGGAGCTACATGGGCCAGTAGCCAAAAGCCGCTGCGATCTCATGATTATAAGTCCTCTCGGAATACGGCAGGGGGTGCAGACTTTATGGTGGCATAAGGATGACGAAGGAAAATACCGCATAGTGGGTTCCGAATTCCGGCCGCAATCTCTGGGCCTTGAGGCAAATTATCTGGAAAATATCAGCGGCGATATATCAAATATGGTGGAGTCCTGGCGTCATGCCTGGGAGAATGCGAGTCTGGAAGATTATATGGACTATTATACCCAGGATGCCATACAGCAGGGAAGGGCTGGCAATCATCTGATCAGGCGTCAAAAGGAAGATCTCTGGCAGAGGAAAAAGCCCGTACAGGTGCAGTTGAGCGGACTCAGGCTGGCAATGGATTCCAGGGGAATACGCGCCGATATGAATCAGCGTTATTCCGATTCCCAGGGCATAACCGATAGGGGAATAAAGACGCTCTTTTTAAGATATGATGGGGATAAGTGGAAAATCCAGCGGGAAGACTGGACCAATATGCAGTCCCTGCCCCAGGCCAGACAGCGATAATATTGGAAAATGACAAATCGTACTGGGAAAGGCTTCAAGCCGGGGATTAGCTCTTATGAGGTATCATGAACGATTAAATATAATCTTCATGCGCGATAATGGCCCCAGGCGAAGCTTTAGGGTCCGGAGAAGCCGCCTGTATCTCCTGATTTTCTTTTTTTCCTGTCTCCCTTTCCTTTGCGCTTTACTGGCGGTTCAGTGCTGGTTTTTATGGGACATGAATATAAAATTGCGGGAAAATGTTGAAAAGTTTGAGACTGATTACCGGAAAGCCGTAGCCAGGGCAGAAAGGCTGGAAAATTTGTCAGCTCTTCTGGAGGAAGACGCGGTACCTGGCAGGGACATAATGGTAAGACAGCTTGCGACCAGACAGGAAGAGCCGGAGCCGGAAAAAATTGCTGAATCGCCAGAAGTTCAGGAAGGACCCGGGCATGAGGAATTTCCGGTAGTTGATACCGGCCTTATCAAGGTAAGTAACGTTCAGGTTCGGGCAATGCGTGGAAATATATTGCGAATTGGTCTTGATTTACGCAATCTGAACGCTGATCAATTGATAACCGGGGAAGTGGGCGCGACTCTTATAACGGCTGCCGGAGAAAAGAGAGCGCTCGTCTTCAACCCCCAGGATGTGGGAAATTTCCGGATAAGTCGTTTCAAGCGCACGGTTATGAGCGCGCATGTTCCGTCCAATGTAAATCTGGCAGACAGCCAGATCATTTTGGAAGTAAAAAATCAGGCGGGGGAGGATCTTTACCGGAATATATACGCGGTACAGCGTTAAACATTTTTGATGGACAGCCAAAAGGTTTACAAATCCTCTGTATATTTGCAGGAAGGATTATTTGAGCATCCATAAAATTTCCTCTGCTTTTCAAGATATATAAATATTTAAAGGGAAATTATTGTGTTTTATATAAAATCAATTTTTATATTATTTATAATATTTATTTATTCTTTATGTTATGCTCAAGAAGAAAATTTTGATGTTAGAAAAGTAAAATGGGGAATGACTCAAGATGAAGTATTAAATAGTGAATTACCGAATAAACCATTTAAAAGAATGAAAGATTCGTTCGCTTATAATGAGAAAATAGATAATAAAAATTCACTAATTATATATCAGTTTAAAGATAATAAATTATATCAAGTTGTATATAAATTTGATATAAATAATAGCAGAGAAGATAATTTATTTAAAATGAATATAATAAGTATATTAGAAAAAAAGTATATTAAAAATCAAGAAATTTCCGAAAATCCACTTTTAAGAGGATTAGTTGAAGAATTTTATAATAATAATACATCAATAAATATTTTTACAAAAAATAAAGAAATAATTATTTCATATCAAAGTTTAGAAAGCAAAAATGAAAGTGAAAAAGAGTCAAATATAAATTTTGAAAAAAGAAAAAAAGAAATGGAAAAAGTTTTTTAATATTTAATTACTTATATGTATCTTAATTTTTTCCATATTTTAAATAATTTTCTTCAATATTATTTAATGCTTCAAGCATACTTTATAACCAACCCTCTTCTGCGTCAGTGATGCCGTTCCTATTGGAAAAACCAGTATATTTCCTTATGTAACACGGATTTCCAGCTCTCCAAATTCGCCAACTCATTGTGTTTACCAGCGCGGGACACATTAGCCATTCTGTTTCTCCCTATAAGGCCTGTCTATCCTTAAGCGCTAATTAAACTTCAGATAATCATCCATCCCAGAGAGCATCTCTCTTAAGCGGGATTATTAATATTGTCATAAGATATGGGGAAGTTTTTATCCCCGTCTGTTTGCCTTTATCCAAAGCCTGATTTAGGAGAAAGAAAGGCTTTTGTGATTTTTTTAGCATAATTTTTAGAAATCACCTTTTTACAGCGATTTTTCAGATTTATTAATGTCCTGATAAAATGATGATAAAAAAATGAAAACAGGGTGGACGGCTTGAAAATAGCCTTAAAATTTTTCTTGCATTAAATTATAGATAAGTTTATCTTTCCCATTTATTTCGCACATTCCGGAGTTCGCGGGTCTCTATATGAGTGGCAGAACACTAAAACCGGAATGGTGGTCAAACCCGATGGAGGAAAATAATGGCTTATGTTTCGATGAAACAGATGCTGGAGACTGGCGTCCATTTTGGGCATCAGACCCGGCGCTGGAATCCCAAAATGCGCCCCTATATTTTTGGGGCCAGAAATGGAATCCATATTATTGATTTGCAGCAGACGGTAAAGCTGTTCAGGGACGCGTATGACAAAATGGTGGATACTGTCGCCAAAGGCGGCAAGGTGCTTTTTATAGGCACTAAGCGTCAGGCACAGGAAGCGGTGGCTTCTGAAGCGTCCAAAGCCCATCAGTATTATGTGACCAATCGCTGGATGGGTGGAACTCTCACCAATTTTGTCACAATCCAGAAAAGCATAGATCGCCTGAAAAAACTGGAAGCCATGTTTGAGGATGGTTCAATCAACCGCTATCAGAAAAAAGAAATCCTGCTTCTTGAACGTGAAATGCGTAAACTGGAAGAGTCCCTTGGCGGTATCAAGAACATGGAGCGTCTGCCGCAGCTGGCGTTTATTATCGATCCACACAGGGAAGAAATTGCGGCCAAGGAGTGCCGCAAGCTCGGTATTCCGATTATTGCCGTTACAGACACCAATTGTGATCCCGACAATATAGATTTTGTCATTCCTGGAAATGACGATGCGATACGCGCAATTAAGCTTTTTGTAACCGCCTTTGGCGAAGCCTGTCTGGAGGGAGAAGCCATGAAGAAAGATGGAAATCAGGTATCCAATGCTGAAGAGGTTCTGGAAGACAGTTCTCTTGAGGAAGCAGTGGAGGGCGCCATGGGATCTCCCCTGGCTGATGAGGACGAACCTGGTCAGGAAGCCGCCCAATCAGTCATGGAAGACGATATGCTTATGGATACGGTAGCTTCAGCGGCCATGGACGTAGCTAAAGAGAAAAATTCCGGGGCAGGAGAGTAGAATGGCGATTAGCGCTCAAATGGTAAAAGAATTGCGGGAAAAAACTGGCGCGGGCATGATGGATTGTAAAAAGGCCCTGGTTGAAGTTGATGGTGATATGGAAAAGGCTGTGGACTGGCTCCGGCAAAAAGGCATGGCCAAAGCCGCCAAAAAGTCCGGACGTCCTACCTGTGAAGGCCTGATCACCTCTGTTTCAAGCCAGGATGGAAATCATGTCGCCATGGCGTCTCTGCTTTGTGAAACGGATTTTGTTTCCAAGGGCGAACAGTTTCAAGCCATGGCAAAACAGGTGGCGGAAGCGGTGCTTGAGCATAATCCCGCCGATATTGCCAGTCTGGATAATATAGTTGGGGATGATGTCCGGCAGCTTATCGCCAATATTGGCGAAAATATGCAGCTTGGCAAATTTGTCAGATCGAGCAAGAATAATCCCGATGAAGTTATAGGCCAATATATTCATAACAACGGCAAGGTGGGCGCCCTGGTCTTTTTAAAAACCGAAAAGGCTGAAGACGCCGATAATCCTGAAGTTTTAAAATTGGCCAGGGAGCTGGCCATGCAGGTTACCGCCACCAACCCGATGGCCATTGATCCGGCCAGTCTGAACCCGGCCGCGATTGAGCGGGAGCGCGAGGTTTACAGACAAAAGGCTCTGGAAGAAGGGAAACCGGAGAGTATCGTTGATCGGATCGCTGATGGCGCGGTAAAGAAATTCGAAAAGGAAGTTTGTCTTCTGAATCAACCTTATATTCGTGATGATAAAAAGACCGTAGCGGATTTGATAGCGGAAACCGCCAAAGCCTTAAATGATAAAATTACCGTAACAGGATTTGAGCGCCTCCAGCTTGTCAATGAATAGATAGCGGCTTTTTTCGGCGAATTAAATAAAGAGACGGATCCAGAAAGATCCGTCTTTTTGTTAATATCCGATAAAATTCAAACTGAGTGGGAAATATTATTTAATATTTGGGAAGAAGACCGGGATATTTTTCACTGCTTACATCATTTTTTATAAAATTTTGAGCCTCTTTCTGATTACCGGTATAGATGGTTAACATAAAATAATCTCCGTCTATGCCAAGGCAGGCATGAGCGGTTATTGGCGTCTGGGAATCGGGAGGTGTTTGCGGAAAGGAGAAGAAGAACTGGTCATTTTTTTGCACCGGATCTTTACCGGCCTTGAACTGTTCGGCAAACATGCCGGCAATCATTTCAGGTTCCGCGCCCTGCCTGGGCCCAACAATCATTGTTATCACCGGAGAAGCAGTATTTTTGGCAAATATGGCATTGATAATCCCCTGTTTTTCTTCAGGAGAACGGATGGCCTTCCAGTCCGGAGGAAGATTTACCTTGTAGAAAGGGCAGGTGTATTCGCCTGGAGTTTCCTTTGCCTCTTCCTTTTTATCCTCTTTGGCGGCTTCTTCCTTTGCCGGAGATTCGGTTTTTACTGTTTCCTTGTCAGCGGCGCTTTCAGCTGCCATGGCGCAGGGAGAAACTGAAAGAAAAAAATTTAAAAAAATCAATAAGATTAGTATTTTCATATGATTATCTCCCGGTTATGTTAAGTTGTGCGTTTGGGAATCAAAATTTTTTATGGTAATCAGGAATCCGGTGGAAATTATGCCCAAACGGGATCCAACCAATTTTTATATCCCCGTTATTAATACTCCTTTTGAAAAAAATCAATGCTCGCGAAAGGATCGGCAAGTGCCTTTTGTCCGGAATCAATCGCGGTGCCTGCTTTGACAAGTATTTGTCATTATTACATTATATCTTGCCTTAGGTTTTATTTTATCATTTAAACATCCCATCAGGGCGATAACATGATTCGCATTCAGGAAATTCTCGACAA
>CAYNKM010000125.1:0-2912 GCA_964397795.1 uncultured Desulfovibrio sp.
TTTGCAGACGCCTGTTTTCATGATGTGGGCAGCGCAGGCGGCCATAGAAATATGGCAAGGGCGGAATTTCCCCTGAAAAGCGTTCCGGTTGACATGAAACCTGCGGAATTTATTTACCGCCGGCTTATGACCCGCAAGCTTCGACAGCTAAAACCGGTTGTTCCGGAAGTAATTCCTGTTTTCTCCAATTCCTGCCCTGTCTCTTTGGGCGAATCAGAAGAGAATAAATGATTTTGTGGAGCCACAATGTCCCTGAAGCTTCCTCCCCCGGAAAAAGTTCTTGAAGCCTGGAGCGCGATTGGAGCAAACCGAATAAAACTCCTTTCCCCTCCCCAATCTTTTTCAGGCGAAGCGGAAGTCATTTCTTCCGATTCCTCCAAAACATATAAACTTTCCTGGGATGGAAACTCATATCGATCCAGTGACAACGCGACAGTCTGGCAAGGCTATGCCGGATATCCTGTTCTGGCCCTGCTAATGCTTAAGGGCCTTTTACCCCTTCCCAGGGATTATACAAGGATGTTCGCTTCGCTGAACTGGAATAAGCTGAACAGGGACGCCAGGGGAAATTATGCGGCGGCAGCCAGGGAAGCCTTTAAAATTTCAGGACTTGATCAGGAAAATATAAATAAGATAGAAAGCCTGGTCAAAGAGACCCTGGATATCTTGTCCGGAATGGATATTACAGTCTCGCGCTGGCGCAAACCTGGAAAAACAAAATCTGAATGAGCGAATTTTTTCCGATAGATAAAAGCGAACTTAATTATCTGTCGCAGCGGGACAGAGAACTCGGCAAGGCAATAAAGCTGATTGGAGCGCTTGAGCGCAAGATTTATCCAGGCGCTTTTCGGGGTCTGGCACATGCCATTTGCGGCCAGCAAATAAGCGGCAAGGTTCATCAAAAAATTTGGGAAAGACTGAATGCCGTCTTCCCTTTAACAAATCCTCTGGAAATCGCTTCCGCATCTCCTGAAGATCTCAAAAAAAGCGGCCTTTCCCTTCGCAAGGCGCGCTATATTCATAATATAGCCCAACTCTTCGCAAATAATGAATTGGTGGAAGAAGAGTTTGAAGAAATGGAGGATGATATATTGCGGGAAAAGCTCGTCTCCCTGCCCGGAGTGGGATCCTGGACAGTGGAAATGCTGCTTATTTTTACATTTAAAAGAAAAAACATTTTGAGCAGGGGTGATTTGGGAATACAGAAAGGCTTGAGAATGTTATATGACAAGGATCAAATTTCCCGGGAGGACTTTGAAGTTTATTTTGATCGCTTTTCTCCCCTGGCCAGTATTGCCTCTTTTTATCTGTGGGAGATTGCCAGCGGAAAATATCCCTTATGGAAAGACTCTCTCCGGCAAAAATCCGGACAAAAAGAATTGAGAAATAAACGTGAAAGCCTAAAATAAAAAAAGGCCTGGAATCTCAAGCCTGACATATAAGTTTAAATGCGCTTAACGAGTACGCCCTTTTCGCTGTTCGGATAATTCTTGTGGACAGCCCAATCTGAATAGGTTTCTTTCCGGATATGGCATTGTGAGAAGAGATAATCAGACCAGGCTGACATCTCTTCTCAAAGCCATATCAGGAAATTGGCGGGCATATTTTTAAAAGAACTGGCCCATGCTGAATTCCAGTCGTCCTGGTTCTCTTTCCTTGTCATAATCCTGGACAAGCGGAATACCGTAGGCAATGCGCAGATCCCCCATGGGAGAACGCCAGCGCAATTCCAGACCTGTTGACCAGACTATATATTTATCCCAGTCTTGACCCATTGTTTTGGAATCTATATTAAAGCCGCCATCAACAAATGGAGCAATCGCGAGTCCAAGCTCTTTTTCAAAGGTCCATATATATTCAACGTTCAGGACTCCCATCCGGTCGCCACCAATCTGTTCGCCGCCATATTTATAATCGCGGGGCGAGATATCCGAATAGGTATAACCACGGATACTGTCCATGCCGCCAATCCAGAATCTTTCAAATACGGGCACGGGATCCGGGCCATTCTGGAAAACGCCGCCAACCCTCGCCCTCACATGAAAGGTGTTTTCGGGATTTACTGACCAAAAACCCTGCCAGTCCGCGACTGTCTTGATAAAATCATCAGTGCCGCCAAGCAGTCCGCCGCCGTACTCACCCCAGATCCTTGTTATAGTGCCGCGTGTTGGCCGATCCCTCTCATTGGTTGTATCGCGCAATATTCTCGCTGACAGAGCGCTTGTCCAGTTTATACCTTTATAATCAGAAATGTAGGGAGATACGTCATCATCTTCCACATCATACAAATCGTAACGTTCCAGACGATAGGCCAGGCCGACGGAAGTATATTCCCCTATGGGATAGGACGCCCTTATGGTATCGCCGATTGTATCTTTGGTGAAATCATCCCAGTAATCATGCGTATAGTAGAGATCGTTGCCTACGCTCCACTCCGTGTCATAAAGACGCGGATTGGTAAAAGAAAGAACGCCTGACATCCGCCGCCAGGAAAAGAATCCCTGAAGCTGAAGCCAGTAACCGCGTCCAAACAAATTTCTTTCCATTATGGAAGCTGTGACACCCACATCATAATAGGTTGAATAGCCAATGCCGCCCATCAGGGCGCCGGTGTTTGTTTCTTTAACCTTTACCTTTAAATCAACTTCATCTTCTTTATCCGTAGGGGCCAGCTCGAAATCAACCGCGCTGAAATAACGAAGACGGTTTAATCTTTCAACGGAGCGGCGCATCTTTTCGCCCTCATACATATCGCCATCGCCAAGACGCATTTCACGGAGAATGACGTTATCCCGTGTCTTTGCATTGCCTTCAACGCTTAAACGCCGGATAAAGACCTTGTTTTTCTTGTCAACAAGATAACCAATATCAATCTGATCGGAACCATCGTCGGCTTTCATGACCCTTGTATC
>CAYNKM010000125.1:3012-5589 GCA_964397795.1 uncultured Desulfovibrio sp.
GTCCCTTTCAAGATATTCGTCTTTCAGGACGCCCGAGCCAGTCATCCATGAAATTATATTGCGCGGCTTTAAAGCGAGGTATTTATCAAGATCACCCCTGTCAAGCTGTTCAAGCCCTTCAATAATGACATCCTTGACATATAATTTTTTACCTTCATCAACATCTATTATCAGAACGGCACCGCCCCTTGCCCCTGGTCTTTGCTGAATCCTGTAATTTGCCTGTGCCAGGTAATGTCCTTCCTTGTGATACAATTCCAGAATTTTCTGCAGATCATCGGCAATCATTTCTTCGTTCAAAACGCTTCCAGTCTTTGTGGACATGGCCGCTATTACATCATCGGCGTCAACCGCGTCAGATCCCTGCACAATTATATTATCTATACGAGGTTTTTCCACAACAGTGAATACCAGGACATTGCCTTCCATTGAAGCCTGGACATCGCTGAAATAACCCATATCCCAAATCCGCTTGACTTCCTCATTGATGGTATTGGCGTCCGGGACATCGCCCTTGCGCAGGGAAAGTCGCATAAGAACAGTATCGGGATCCAGAACATTCATCCCGCGAACCTGCACATCCGCCAGGCCTCCGCTTCCGCTTCCCATAGGCACAAATGTCGGAGCCTGCGGTTCTGTTTGGGGACTTTCCTGAGGCTGGGTATTTGGCAGCATTGTTGAGGCACGATCTGCAAGGGCGCCGGCACATTCACCAAGGGCAAGCAGGGAATCCCTCTCAAAGGAGGCAGGAACCGCTTCTCCTGCCGTAACCGGCACAAGTCTGCTCTCCATCGAAAAGCCTTCTCCAAGCTGATTAAAAGCTCCATATATTACAAGGCTTGCCCCCGCCCTCTGTCCAAGCCTTCTGGCAGTCGCCAAATCTATGGTGCTTGTCCTGCTCTGGCGCAGAATATTGTCGGCGCGGGAAATTGGAATAACATTAAACCCCTTGTCCCGTAAGCTGTCCGCAATCATCTCCGACACATGGTTGGACGCGTTCGGCATTTCCGGTCCAGCCACAGCCTGAAAGGGCAATACAAGAACTGTCTGGCTTGCGGAAGCAGCCTGACAGGTTCCGTAATCTGAAAATTGCGCCAAAATCACAAAAAGGAAAAATACGAATAAAGAAAACGCCGCATCAGGCAAAAACTTTTTCATATAAAGCTCCCGATCTCAATTCCAGTGCGCGATCCATTCTGGCCGCCAGATCCTGGTTGTGGGTGACTATAACCATTGTCATTCCAAGTTCGCGGTTCAATTCAAACAGCAAGTCACCCACCTGTATTCCTGTGTTTTCGTCAAGATTTCCTGTTGGCTCATCCGCAAGGATTACCGATGGTTTCATTAGCAGCGCGCGGGCTATCGCCGCCCTCTGCCTTTCTCCTCCAGACAGGGTTTGCGGCCTGTTATTCACCCTGTGCCCAAGTCCCACCCGTTCCAGAAGTTCGCCGGCAGACCTGTAAACTTCCGACCTGGGCAAACCGGCTATAAGTCCTGGCATGGCGACATTTTCCAAAGTGCTAAATTCTGGCAGCAGATGGTGAAACTGAAAAACAAAGCCAAGTTTTTTGTTACGGAAGGCCGCCTGTTCAAGAGGACTTAAACTGTCCAGCTCCTGTCCCCTGAAAAATATCTTTCCGGAACTTGGCCGATCAAGAGCGCCCATGAGGTGAAGCAGCGTTGATTTGCCGGAACCTGAACTGCCTACAATGGCAAGGGATTCGGACGGTTTAACCTCCAGGTTCAAATCTGAAAATATTTCCAGATTTTCACCCTTTCCCTCAAAAACCTTGCTTACATTTTCAAAACGATAAATCGCATCCATAAACTTTATTCATAACGCATCGCTTCGGCCGGTTCAAGGGAGGCCGCCTTCTTCGCGGGATATAATGTGGCCAGGAAACAGAGAAGCATGGCGCTTGCCCCTACCAGTAAAACATCTTGCCATGTGATTATAATGGGAAGGTGATCAAGAGTATAGACATTCTCTGGTAATTTTATAAATTGATAACGTTTTAAAAGCCAGCCAAGTCCAAGTCCAAACGCGTAGCCCGCAAGCGTCCCAATTAAACCGATAATACAGCCCTGCAGGATAAAAATTCTTTTTATCATCGAGCGGGTGGCGCCCATGGACATCATGACCGCTATATCCCTTGTCTTTTCCATGACCAGCATCACAAGGCTGGTGACAATGGAAAAGGAGCCTATCATCACAACCATGGCCAGGAGAATAAACATTCCTATCTTTTCCAGCTTGAGCGCGGCGAAAATGTTGGCGTTCATCTCCATCCAGCTGCGAACATAAAAAGGCGCGCCCAAGCTTTGCGCAAGTTCAATGGCGGTCTGATCAGCCTTGAAAAGGTCATTTACAGTAATCTCTATTCCTGAGAGATAGTCATCAGGATAACCCAGAATTTCCAGGGCGGCGGGAATGGAGACAAAGGCCAGGGATGAGTCATACTCGTACATGCCTGTGCGAAAAATGCCTGTAAGCTCATAGGGGCGTATGCGGGGCTGGTAACCCGTCACTCCCTTCTGTCCTGACGGGGAAAGTAAATTTACCCTGCTCCCCACCAT
>CAYNKM010000126.1:0-5565 GCA_964397795.1 uncultured Desulfovibrio sp.
ATTTTATAATACTTAAAAACCTTCTTTGGTATCAACAGGCGATTTTAACAGAGCGTAATTCAATTATTTTTCCCGAACTGTTTTTCACAAGTAATTGATTTTATAGATAGATACGGCTGCATTTCAGGGTAAAATCCGTATAGATGGAGTCCTCCTGATGAATCTGGAAGCCAATTACGTTGTCAAACATGACAAGCTGATTCGTTTATTGGGAATGAAGGTCGAGAGCGCGTCACCTGAATACGCCCGTGTGACCATGCCCATCCTTGATCATCACAGAAACGGTATGGGCGCGGTACACGGAGGAGCGATTTTTTCTCTGGCGGACGTCGCCTTTGGCGCGGCCGCGAATTCGGAACGAAAGACAGGAATTGTAAGTCTGTGCAGCACAATTGAATTTCTCAGGGCCGCGCTGGAAGGACCGCTTGAAGCGGAGGCCAGGGCTGTGCGTATTGGCGGGCATATTGCCAGCTACGATGTGCGCGTCTTTGACGGAAAGGGAATTCTCGTGGCGCAATGCATGTGTACCGGATACGCGACTGATATTCCCCTACCCGATTAAACGCCTCCGGAACTTAAAAAGCTCATTGGCGGATAATTTTGTCTTATGTTTAAGGCGGCAAGACCCGGCGAAGATCATTGATTATTATAAAAGCCCCAGAAAACAATGAACGCACGAAAAATTAGAGAAGATTTAGGCAAGGTTAAAACATGTATTCAAAGAAGGGATTTTCCCCGCGCCCTTTATCTCTTCTGCATATCCATAAAGGATCTGGGCGGTCAGGCGGCGCCCATGGATTTGCGGGGCGATTTCAGAACCGCCCTTGGTGAAATATGTTCCGATCCCATTTATAAAAAAGAATATCCCCAGGCCATTTCCTATCAGCCAGGCAAGGAAAAAGAGCTGCTTGTCTTTTTTAATTCTTTTTATAAACAATTAATGGGTACGGAGGATAAAGAGGAATATGAAACAACCTTGCAGCGCAAGCTATCCCTCGATCGCTGCCTTAATGACGGCAAGGCCTTTTTAAAACAGGGTCAGCCATCGGAAGCTGATAATTCATTTAATGAGGCTTTTAAATATTATAAAAATGAGTTCGCGATTTATGGCATGATGGCCAGGGCGATGCTTGATGCGGGACATCCGGCGCGGGCGCTGGGTTATGTGCGCAAGGGTCTGGCCGAAAGGGGAGATGATCAGGATCTGATTAATTTATCCCAGGAATGCGCGAGGCAGAGGGCCAAAAGCCGCTAGACTTCCTGTTCCGCTTTTCCCCGTGTTCCACTTTTGGATTCGCTATCTGTAAAATATTGTTTTCGGGCTTTAAATACTATATGGCGAATCTGTTATCTTAAGCGGCAACGCGCCGCTTTATATATGATATAAACCTGACGTATTGAATCTGCCTGTTCGATATGACTGCCACGCCAAATTTCCAATGGAGTTTTCATGTCCGGAATCAAATATATTCATGCCGCTGATCTGCATCTGGACAGCCCCTTTGCCGGCCTTATGCGCGAAAACACAACCTCGCGCCTGGGAAAACTCCTTAAGGATGCAACCTACTCCGCCCTGGATCGCCTTGTTCAGCTTTGTGAAAGTCAGAATCCCCACTTTCTTGTTCTGGCTGGCGACATTTACAATAGTGAATACGCGAGCATAAAGGCGCAGCTTAAATTAAGGGAAGCATGCAGGCGGCTGGATGATCTTGGCATACCCGTCTATATTGTCCATGGGAATCATGACCCTCTTTCTTCCAGTTTTGGATCGCTCAAATTTCCCCCCAATGTCCATGTTTTTCCCGGTGACTCACCTGAAATCGTGGAATTTAATGGTTCGGACAACAGTCGGGCCCTGATACATGGAATAAGCCACAGCCAGAACCGTGAAGAGAGGAATCTGGCAGCCCTGTTTCATCGCCGCGAAAACGATCCCGCCTTTCAGCTTGGGCTTTTGCATTGTTCTGTCGAACATGCCGACAAGGGCGACAGATTTGCGCCCTGCACATTAAATGATCTTAAAAATACGGGACTTGACGCCTGGGCTCTTGGTCACGTCCATGAAGGCGGCGTCCTGTGCGATTCGCCCTTTATCGCCTATTCGGGAAATACCCAGGGATTGAATATCAATGAGACGGGCGCAAGGGGCTGCCTTATTGTCCAGGCCGAAAATGAGGGAGGCATCTGGCGATGCCAGCCGGAATTTTATCCTCTTGCCCCTGTTCTGTGGCAAAAAACCGGGCTGGATCTGGACAGGGCGACCGACATGAACGAACTTGAAAAACGCCTTGGACGCCTTGTTGAGAAAGCGGCGGAAGAAGCCGATCCGTCAGCCAAAATGATTATTGAAAGATTGATCATAAACGGAAAGACGCCTTTAAATGCCTGGCTGAGACAAAATGAAAGAATGGAGGATCTTCGATCCATAATAAGCCATCATTCGGGAAACCGGCCTTCTTTCTGGCTAAAGGATGTGGAAATATATACAAGGGATGAAGAGGTCTGGGAACAGTCAATGGACAGGGAAGATCTCCTCGGGCAAACCATGCGCGTTTATGCCAAACTGTCCAGCGATCCCGCCAGCCGGGAAAAAACGCTCCAGGCAACTCTTGAACCCCTCCTCAAGCGGCCTCTTCTGGCAAAAATTTTTCAGGATACTTCCGAAGCGGATATTAAGGAAATGCTCTATCAGGCTGAAAGTATCTGTCTGGACATACTGGAGAAACATTAATGTATATTTCTTCCTTTCACATTGATGGCTTTGGCATCCTTTCCGACATCACTGTGAAGGATCTCAATCCTGGCATCAGCATATTTCTTGGCCAAAATGAAGCTGGCAAATCCACCTGTCTGGAATTTCTGCGGACAATGCTTACGGGTTATCCGGAAGGCCGCCAGGACGCTGCCGAAAGATATTTGCCGCTTTCCGGGGCCAGGCCAGGCGGTTCGCTTCAGATAAATTATGAATTGCCTGACGGCAAACAGGATAAAATATTTCTTACAAGACGTCCCTCCAGATTTGGCGGCCTTTCCTTGCTTGACGCGTCCGGCAATGTTCTGGCCGAGGACAAGCTGAAAGCCCTTTTTGCAGGCATAAGCCCGGAAGTTTACCGCCGGGTATTTGGCTTCAGCCTGGGAGAGCTGGAAAGCTTTGAAAGCCTCAGTGACGAGGGAGTCCGGAATGCGCTATATGGCGCGAGTTTTGGACCAGGCATCGTATCTCCCGCCATTGCCCTGGACATCCTGAAAGATCGCAAGGAAGCCATTTTCCAATCTGAAGGAAACAAGACCCCCCTCAATGCCGCCCTGAAAGAACTGGAAGAGCTGCGCAAAGAGATACGGGAAAAAGATGATATTAACGCGGGATTTGACCAACTCTGTCTGGCCAGGAATAACCGCCGGGAAGAATTGGATCACTTGCGGGAGGAGCGGAATAGCCTTCAGACAAGATATAATGTCCTGCAGAGAAAACTTTCCGCCTGGGAGCAGTGGGAACAGTGGCGTAAAGTAAAAGACAGGCTTGAACGTCTGCCTCAATTACCTGAAAATTTTCCTGAAGAGGCCATAGAAAGGCTCGCGCAGATTCGTTCAATCCTGAATGAAAGGGATTCGGATCTGGCGGCCCAGAGAAAAAAACTTGATTCCTTGCGCCAACGTCGCGATGACCTCAATACCGATCAGGTTCTGGCTGATCTTCTTCCAGCCTTGCGTTCCCTTGCCGAGCAGAAAGGAAGCTATAGAAGGGCGATAGGCGAGTTGGAAGGATTGGGCAATAACCTTGTCAGGATGCGGGATGAACTCTCCGATATTCTCCTGCGGCTGGGCCCGGACTGGGACTGCGACAGAATCAGAAGCACAAACCGTTCCCTTTTTGCCAGGGAAGATCTTTCCCGCCATGAGGATGAGATTCGTAACGCGCAACTGGCTTATCAGGCGGCTGGCGGAGCTCTTGAAAGCGCAAATCAGGAAGTTGCGATATGCGAAAAAGCCTTCGCTTCCGCATATGAGGCCCTGGATCATTTCCCGGAAGTTGAAGCCGTCCTCAACGCCAGGGAACGGGACGAGCTCAGGGAAAAAATGGGCCGCCTGAATGAGAGCCGCCTTCTGGAAGAAACCCGGGAGAAAGCTTATAAGACCTCCCTGTCCAACTTTGAAAGATGCCTTTCCCAGGCAAAAATATCTATCAAGGCTGAAGACGCCGACATATTGGCGGAAGCGGAAAAAATTCTGAAAAATATTGATTCAAGGCAGGATGAAGCAAGACAGCTTGCCAAGGAGCTTCAGATCAGACAGGGAGAGCTGGAAAGCATAAGTCAAAAAAGCGCCCGTCTTGAAGAGGAAGCAGAAAATCTGAAACAGAAAATGGAAGCCGCCATTATCCAGTCCAGAAACAACCCTGCCGCCAGCAGGGATTCCCTGGAAATGAGGGGCCGCGCGCTCAAGTCCCTGCGGGCGTTAAATAGCCAGATAGCAACCGAGAGGGAGCGCCTTCAGGAACTGGAAACGCGAATTAATAATATTCCAAAACCTGTCAGGGCCATCAACTGGGCTCTTCTTGTAATTGGACTCCTGCTCCTGACCGGAGGAAGTTTCTTTTTTGCGGCCCACTATTTTTGGGGTCTGACTGAAATCGCGATATCGGGCGGTCCGGCCATAACCATTAATTTATGGATGTGTTACCTTCTTATTGCTTGCGGCGTTCTCTTTCTCACTTTTGGCTTCCCCCCCAACAGTCCTGAAAAAAGGCGATATCAGAGAGAGATTGCCCAGCTTCAGGCAAGTCATGAAAACGCAGCCCTGAAGATGGTTGAGTTTGACGAACAGGCCAAACCTCTCCTGAAAGCCGCCTGCATAAAAGATACGGATCCAATCACGCTGGACGCCGCGGAAATGTTGCTGGAAAGAGAAAAGGAACAGCGCATACATGATGAAAGATCCCGGAAAGAGGCGGAAGATCTGCAGAGGGAATTGCTGGTAATCCAATCGCAGATAAACGCCCTCAAGAGGGATTCCCATCTCAAGGAACAGGACATACAGCAGTGTCGCCGCAAGTGGCTGGATCTTATGGACACCATGCAGATTGAAGGCTATCCCAGTCCGGAAAGCGAAGCGACGGTATTTATACGGATAGAAGCCGCGAGCATAGCTCTGGGCCAGACGCAGGCCGCCAACCAGGAACTCAATGAACTTTGGGAACAGCTTCATATCCTGGAATCTGCGATAACTTCAATGCCTGCCATTCAGCATAGATTGCAATCGGCTCCCCTGCCAATAAGTATGGAAGAAGCGGTTAGCCAGACGCTGGAGGCCTGCAAGGAAGCCGATCTTGCCCAGGAACAGAGAAACAAGGCTCTGGCGGCGGTAAAAACGGTTGAAAACAGTCTGGAAAGCGCACGCAAACGCCAGGAACAGGCCGCGAAAAGACTGGAAAAGGCCACTGAAAAGCTGACGAATTGCCGCCGGCAATGGGCGGAGCTTGTTTCCGGATTTGGTCTGGGAGAAAACATTGATCCCCAGATTATGCGGGAAGCCCTGCAGCTCATGGATAAGGCCTTACTTGTTGAA
>CAYNKM010000127.1:0-5559 GCA_964397795.1 uncultured Desulfovibrio sp.
AGTTACCGACGCTTTTTTAGGAATGTTCTCAAATGACTTGGCAATTGATCTCGGAACTGCCAATACCTGTGTATATGTCAAGGGTCAGGGCATTGTCCTGCGCGAACCCTCCGTAGTGGCTGTCAAAACTGACTCCAGGGGAAATAAAACCATTCTGGCGGTAGGCGACGACGCGAAAAAAATGCTGGGCCGCACTCCAAAGCACATTGAAGCAATCCGTCCCATGAAGGATGGAGTTATCGCCGACTTTGAAGTTACGGAAGCCATGCTGCGCCACTTTATCTCCAAGGCGCATAATTCCCGGCGCATGGTCAGACCCAGAATCATAGTCTGCGTCCCTACCGGAATAACAGAGGTGGAAAAAAGGGCGGTCAAGGAATCGGCGCAATCTGCCGGAGCTCGCGAGGTTTATCTTATCCAGGAGCCCATGGCGGCGGCAATCGGCGCTGATTTGCCCATCCAGGAGCCAATATCAAACGTGATTGTCGATATTGGCGGAGGCACTACGGAAGTGGCGATTATATCGCTTTCAGGAATTGTTTTCTCCCGTTCTGTCAGGGTCGGAGGGGACAAGATGGATGAAGCGATACTTGCCTACGTCAAGCGCCAGTATAATATGCTCATAGGCGAATCCTCGGCGGAAGAGATAAAGATCAAGATTGCGTCCGCTTATCCCCAGGATCCTGAACAGCAAATTGAAGTCAAGGGCAAAGAACTGGTCACAGGTATCCCCCAGACAATAATCATCACAAGCGAGGAAGTGCGGAGGGCAATTGCCGAACAGGTGGAGACCATTGTCCAGGCGGTGCGCATAAGTCTGGAAGAAACCCCGGCGGAACTGGCTGCCGATATAGTGGACAGGGGGATTTTCCTGACCGGCGGCGGAGCCTTGCTGAAGGGTCTGGATCAGCTTTTACGGGAAGAGACATCCTTGCCGATAACCATTGTTGAGGATCCCCTGTCAACAGTGGTCGCGGGAACAGGCAAAACCCTGGATAATTTCCATATCCTGAAGGAAGTATGCTTTGAGTAGGAGCGGTCTGACTTCAATGCAGTCTGTCCCAATCTTTGCAAACAGTACAAACCCTCCCTTAAACAGGTTTACCGGAACGGGTTTTAGCTGGTTTTACGGGGTTGTTTCCAAAATGACCCCCAGCCTGTTATGACGCCAAGGCGTATTCTCCTCCTGGCAGGCGTATTACTCATCTTGTTTCTGGTTATGTTTTCCTGGAACAGGCATACCCAGGTTCTGGATGATTTGGCCACCAACGTGGGGCTGGAAATATCGGCCGCCATTCTTCACCCCTTGCGATCAGTTCAGGACGTGGTGACCGGCTTCTGGAACCGCTATTTTGATCTCGTGGACGTAAGGGAAGAGAACCTCCGCCTGAAAGCCAGAATGGAAGAGCTTGAGGCGCGCCTTCTGGCAATGGGCGAGGATCAGGCCGAGCTAAAACGCCTCAGGGAGCTTGTCCAGTTTCCTGTTGATATTCGCTGGAGACCGCTTACTGCCCGGGTTCTCGCCGGCCGTCTTGGCCCCAATGGCGTTCTTGACAGTATCACCATATCGCGGGGATATGTGAACGGGGCAAGGCCTGGGATTCCTCTGGTGACCCATATGGGACTTGTGGGGAGGGTGCTTCGCTCAAGCGCTCATGCCTCCACGGTCCTCCTGATAACGGATCCTGCAAGTCATGTCGCTGTTTACGGCCAGGAAAGCCGCGCGGCAGGAATACTAAAGGGCACGGGAACAGGCAAAAATCTGGAAGTTTCCTTTGTCCAGCGTGATGCTGGCATGAAGAATGGGGAAGTCCTGGTTACTTCCGGACTGGACAACAAATATCCGAAAGGCTTGCCAGTTGGGCGCGTCACAAAAATCGCCCCTTCTGATTATACGGAATTCATGGCGGTCAGCGCCTCTCCCCTGGTTAATCTTCAGCATATCGAAGAAGTGCTTCTTCTGGAAAAAAGCGGTCAGGAATTGCCGCCGGAAGAGCCTGACGGTCCTCCTCCGGTTCTGGTAGGACCGCCCAGACCTCCACATCTGGCCAAAGCCGCGCCTGTCGCCAAAACAGAATCGCCTGTACAGGAGCCGTCTGTTGATCAAAATCCGCCCGCCCCTGCTCCAGTTCAAAGGCCTTCGCAAGCGTCAAAACCAGCCGCTCCCCGCTTCAGGATAATAACGCCATAAGCAGGGAAAATATTACCAATGAAAATCTGGCGGGATTTGGGCTGGTGGATCTGCTTTATAGTTCTGGCCGTATATGCGCAGACTTTCGCTCCGGGACTTGACATCCTGGCCGTAGGATTCATTGTTCTTCTCCAGGAAAATGACTACCGCGGGATGCTCTGGCTTCTACCCCTTTTTATACTTCTCCAGGAAGGAATGGGAACGCGTCCCTTTGGCGCCACAATTATCTGGTATGCGGCAATTTTCTCATTTTTCAAACTGGGGCGCTGGATTTTTGATTCCAGAAAATTTCTCTTTATGTTTATCCTGTCCGCATGTCTGGGCTGCGCCTGCCTCGCTGTTGACTGGATCATGGCTTATCTTCAAAACCTGCCATTCGATGCGGATTCTTCTCTGGATAAAAGCATCGCCCAGGCGCTTTTTATGCCCTTCGCCTGGCGTATGATTATTGCAGTACGCAAGCCAAATTATGCGGAAGAAGAGGAAAACGGAAATTAATTCCCCTTTTCCAGAAAATTTTTTGTAAATACATCTTTCTGAATCTTTTTTATATAATCCTAATAAATTTAAATTAAATCCGACTTATATTTATTAAGTGGTGTCTTCTATTATTCACGTATATTGAAAAACCAGTTTGGATAATTTAAATTGACTAAAAATTATGAATGGAATGAATATAAAAAATAAAAAAATCTCGGAAGAAAATAACAGGGAAGAAAAAGGCAGCCGTCACATAGGCTCGCAATTAAAAATTCCGCCAGATAAAGAGGGCTTTCATCCTCCCCGGCATGGCGTGATTTTTTTGCAGATTCTCATTGGCCTCTTTTTCTGTGTTTTTGTAATGCGCTTCTGGTATCTGCAGGTCCTGCGCGGTCCGGAATTTACCCGCCAGGCGCAGGAAAACAGAATGCGTCAGGAGAGGATTTTCGCGCCCCGCGGGCGGATTCTTGATTTGGAAGATAATGTGCTGGCAGATAACCGTACGGCTTTTGGCCTTTCCCTGATCAGGGAAGATTGCCCGGATATTCCGGCAACCCTGGCCCAGATCAGCCACTGGTTTGATCTGCCCTTGAGCGATGTGCAGGCCAAATATAATGTTGACAAGGCCAAAATAAAGCCTTTTGAACCTCTCCTCATGATTACCGATATTGATTTTGAAAGAGTCGCCCGCATTGAATCCGAATTGCATATGTGGCCAGGCCTGGAAATTGTCGTGCGCACAAAACGCAGTTATCCTGAAAACGAGCTTTTTGCCCATGTCCTTGGCTATGTCGGCGAAGCCAATGAAAAAGAGATGCAGGAAGATCAGGCTCTCGATTTGGGCGATCTCGTGGGCAAAGCCGGCCTGGAATATAAACTTGAAAAAGATCTGCGCGGCAACAAGGGTCTTTATGATGTGGAAGTGGACGCGCATGCCCGCATACTGGGCAAAAAATTGCGGACCGAACCCCGCGGAGGCATGGAAGCCCACCTTGCCCTGGACAGAAATCTTCAGAACGCCGCCTGGCAAGCCCTGAATGGCGAAGCGGGCTGTATTGTCGTAATGGAGTCCGATACTGGCAAGTTGCGCGCTCTTGTCACCGCTCCGGCATATGACAACAATCTTTTCGCGGGCGGAATTTCCCGGCGTGACTGGGAAGCGCTTCGCACCAACAAGCGTTTTCCGCTTCAAAACAGGGTTATACAATCCATGTATCCCCCGGGATCAGTCTGGAAACTGGTTATGGCGGGTATGCTTCTTGAAAACGGAGTCTCTCCCCGTCAGGCGGTAAGTTGTCCGGGCTACGCACGCCTTGGCAACCAGATTTTTCGCTGCTGGAAAAGGGGCGGACACGGCTCCATGAATATGGAAAGCGCTCTTATTAACTCCTGTGACGTTTATTTTTATATCATGGCAGACCGCATGGGCATAGACAGGATAGAGCAATTCGCCAAAAAAGCCGGATTTGGGACTCTTACGGGAATTGATTTGCCGCATGAAAAGCCTGGACTGGTACCTTCAAAAGAATGGAAGAAAAAACGCTTTAAAAGATCCTGGAGCAAAGGCGATACTTTCAATGTTTCCATCGGCCAGGGCTCAACCCTGGTAACGCCAGTGCAAATGGCCGTCTATGTTTCCGCGCTTCTGAATGGCGGCAAGCTTCTCAAACCACAACTACTTGAAGACGTCGATCCTATTGTTCAGGGAGAATTGCCCTGCAAACCGGAAACCCTGGACTTCATAGTCAAGGCCATGCACAAGACGGCCACTTACGGAACCGCGAAGGTCGTATCCCGCAAGGACGCCGAAATGGGCGGAAAAACCGGAACTGCCCAGGTTGTCAAACTCAAATTCGCTTCCGGAGGACGCACTCTTAGAACTTCGGAAATGGAGTATGCCCAGAGAGATCACGCCTGGATTGCCACCTGGGGCAGGAAAAACGGTAAAAGCTATGTCGTGGTGGTCATGGTGGAGCATGGAGGAGGCGGTTCAAAAGTGGCTGGTCCCGTAGCAAAAAAGGTTTACGAAAGTCTTTTTGGACCAGATACGGGTATTCCGTACAAACCCGCTCCTGTCCAGGCCGGACTGCCCCAGTCCCAGAAGGCCAGGATGTGACGTGACATGGACAAGCGACTGATAAGCCATCTGAACTGGGGCCTTTTGGGGTGCGTTTTTACGCTCTTCCTGGTGGGAGTGGGAAATCTGTATTCCGCAAGCGGAACGCGCCTTGAAGGAGGTCTGGCATTTTCAGATTTCTATCAGAGACAGCTTATATGGGGCGGCGGCGGACTTTTATGCATGCTTCTGGCCATGTATTTCAATTACCGCAAGCTCCGCAATCTCTCCTGGCTTATCTACTTTCTGGCCATAGTTCTTCTGCTTCTTGTTCCCATTGCGGGGAAAACTGTCTATGGCGCGAAACGCTGGCTTTCCCTGGGTTTTATGAGCTTTCAGCCGTCCGAGCTTGCCAAAATCGCAGTGCTTATAATTTGCGCAAGATTGCTCGCCCAGGATGGGGATTTTCTGGGCTGGAAGGAATTTTTAAAAATTATAACCATCAGCCTGGTCCCAGCGGTTCTGATCCTCCTTCAGCCGGATTTGGGCACCACCATACTTTTGCTTTTAATTCTGGCTGGCATGATTCTCTTCCATGGCGTCAGGGGCTATGTGCTTAAAACCTGTCTTATCGTATTCCCATGCCTCTGTCTCTTTATGTGGTTTGTAGGCATGCACGATTATCAAAGACAGAGAATACTATCCTTCCTGAATCCTGGCGACGATCCCCGCGGGGCTGGCTATCATATTCTGCAATCAAGGATAGCGATAGGATCGGGAGAACTCTGGGGCAAGGGTTATACGGAAGGAACGCAGAGCCAGCTCAGATTTT
>CAYNKM010000128.1:0-2881 GCA_964397795.1 uncultured Desulfovibrio sp.
TTGTCTTGGCCACGCCTCTTTCCTTCATTGGCGCCTGCATTAGTAGCTATTTCAGACCTTCCACACAGTGCCTTCCAGGATTTACGGCGCAGACAATTGGTAGCTGGAAGTAAAAAAATCAGGGCTCTGCATAACTCCCCCTTTTTTGACTGCCCTGCCATGGCGTTCATAGCGGTGGAAATATTGAAAAATATTCTGAAGCTGTTATTGAAAAGTTATATATTTTATTCGAATATGGATATCCTCATCCATCTCATACAGACTCATTAACATGAGCCAAACTAACCAGCAGCTTCTTCAATGTGCCTCAAAATCCAGGTATTCAGGCTAATTCCCGCATCCGCAGCTTTTTTCGCAATCTTCTGATGTAACTCCGGCGATATCCGGATATTAAACTTCCCGGAGTATGGCCTTTCAGGTTCCTTGCCAACTTCCTTGCATAACATCAAATAATCTTCAACTGAATCAGCCAACGCTTTTTTGAGCTCATCTATGGAGCGGCCCTGGAATGTTACTACGTCATTGAGGTGCAGGACTTCACCATGGAAGATATCCCCATCCTGGTCATATTCAAATTTTCCCTGATAGCGTTTATATGTCATGGAGTTCATGGCTTCAATCCTATATTGGTAAAATAGCGGCGTACTGATTTTACCGCCTCTTTGTCAGTTGCCGGCTGCGGGTGCGATCTGTGGAAGACGGCTACCTGTTTTTCAAAAATAAACCATATGCGTGAGCCATTGCCCTCACGGATCTCCCCACCGTAAGCCTTAAAAACTCCTTCAATATTGCTTCAGGCTATGGAAGCGTTAACCGGATCAGCAAAAATGGCTTCCAGGGTTTACGGTGCCTGTTATTCATAAATTATGGTACTACCTGGAGATATCAAGTCAAGATTGAAACGGCAAAACGGCATTTTTTGTTGTAATTGGCAGCAACGGACGGGAAGAAAGGAATTGGAGCAATTTAAGATTGACATTTTATATAGCCACAAGAGCGAAAGCAGCCAGCGGAATCTTGCCGTGTACCAAGTTCAGGCGGTATGCTGATAACAACATACAGTTCTTTGCGCGTGTGTGCTTTCAGGGCTCGCAAACTACTTTTTCTTTAGCTCTCCTGCTTTGCCCATATCCGACACGCAAGCTTTATCAGCTTGTAAGGCTGTAGCATTATTCGTCTTAAATTATCCCCGGGTGAAATACATTCGCCCTGGGATAATTTTTCTCCTGCCTCGGACAAGCCCTGACATGCCGGTCAAGCGTGGGAATCTTTGCAAGACAAGCTGTCATGGCGCGTCCCTTTGCCATTGGCACGCGCCATTCACAAAATTATTACGGCAATCCTTCTCAGGCATTCTCCTCCGCCACAAGCTGGGCCAGGAGCTCCTTGGCCTGGGTCATATCCGGCTCCATTTCCAGGGCGATTTTCAGGCAGCCCTTGGCCTTGTCTTTTGTAATGCCTGACGCGAATATCTTGCCCATGTTATAGGCAATATTGGCCGACGCGTTGGGAAGAGCGGGATTAATCGAAAAGGCTTTCAGCATGGAGCGGATCGCCGTTTCCTTGTCCTTGTGCTCGAAATAGGCCATTGCCATATTGTAATACAGTTCGGCGGAATTGGGGACAATTTTCAGGGCCCTCTGATATTCCTTTATCGCTTCAAAGGGCTTGCCCTGACGGCGCAGGGAGATGCCCAGCTGGTTAAAAGTTTTTAAATCATCTACTGAAAGATCATCACCCTTGAGGTCAAGGCATTTACGCAGATACTTTTCAGCCGATGCAGGATCAGTTTCCTGCAGGGACATGGCGATTTTTTCCGCCACGGCCGCGACATGAGCCATCGCGTCCTTCATTGAGCGATTCATTGTTGCGTCAAAAAGCTCCTTGGCGGCGTCCGTATTACCCCTGGCCATCTGCAGCTCCGCCATTTCCATCTTCCGGGCGCTATTCAGGGGAGAGAGATCGTCAAGCTTCTTCAGATATTCATACTGCATATCCGAATCATTTTTTTCCTTTGCCAGATCCGCCAGTTTTTGCAGGGGTTCCATATAGTTTTCAGACTGCTTGACAGCCCTTTCATAGGCGGCCTGGGCCTTGTCGCTGTCTCCGGACAATTTCAGCGCGTCTCCCATCACCACATAGCCAGCCGCGCTGTCCGGCTTTACTTCCAGCACCTTTTTTGTGATTTTCAGGGCGTCAAGACCTATATTCTGGACAATAAAAGACCTCGCCTTGTCCAGTAACTGCTTTATGGGACTCGGGGCCTTAAGACTCTGGCCCATCTTTTCCATAAGATCCACACTGCTTATTGGCTTGATCAGGATATTGTCCACCCCTGATTCATGCAGCAGCATCAATCTGCCCTTGTCCGCATTACTGCTCATGGCCAATATTCGCAACTGCGGAAAACTGTCGCGAAACTGTTTGATAAGAAAATTCGTATCCCCTGTACCGCTCATGGTCCTTTCAATAAAAAGACAGGGCGTGCGCTTCGCGTTGAAATCGTCTGAAATAGCCTTGAGGACTTTGGAAGGATCGGGATAATAATCCAGCATGCCAGGCTGATTAAGCGCAAGGGATTTTATTGTACTGCGCAAGAGGGTCAAAAAGGTCTGATCATCTGTCACACAGATAATATGCCCATTCTGCTTGGTGAAAAATTCCCGAACCACAGCCTGATGCTTGCCCTGAACCTGTTTTTTCTGAAAATCGGCGAATGCCATAAACAACTCCATAAAAACTGAAAATCGCCTCTCAATATGGCAAGAGACATATTTGCCTCGCAAGACAAATATAACAATAAACTTTCAGGCTTCCAAGACCTTTACGACAGGTAAGCTGTCCTGTTTAATATATAATCATAACCTGTTTTGCGGCTTTC
>CAYNKM010000128.1:2981-5491 GCA_964397795.1 uncultured Desulfovibrio sp.
ACGACAGGTAAGCTGTCCTGTTTAATATATAATCATAACCTGTTTTGCGGCTTTCCATAAAAACGCGGAAGCAAAGTCCGCCCTTTGGCTTATTATTACCTGAACTTTACCCACGAGACTGATTAAAAGATTGCGTAAAACCGCCCTGCCAGATTTTTTGTGATCTTGCCGATCTACACTTTTATTCAATAATTTCAGACCTGCGCCTTTCCTATGCTGGATGATAAGGATAACCGTCTCTGGAACTCTCCAAGGCAATATTAAACATAGTGTGAAAATTGTCAGGTTTTTTCATGGCGAATCAGGAAGATATTTAATTTTTCCGTCCCTATTATATTCATCATAATCGCTATAAGGCAAGAAACTTTAAGGGAAGCGCGCAGCCTCATTTTAACTTTTCCGTCATAATAACTATATAAATTTTTGACTATAACCGCTCCCGCTCCCCAAAAATCCCAATCGGATTAAGGCATATATATTGCATAATTTTTCTTAAACAAATTATTCCGGCAAAAACTGCCTTGATTGAGGAGTTTCCGGTTTAAGTTTTAATGCAACAGCCAAAAATTTGTAAACCAGTAACGCCAATAATTTATTGAATTTTTTTAAAAACGTCCTGACAGGCGCCAAAAGGAGTTGAAATGGAAACACAGTTCATTAGCCGTAATCATGATATGGGGATGGTATTTCCCACCTTCCAGGAACGTGTCAACAGCATGTTGCCAGTTGACTCCAATGCGCAGGCCGCGCCAGTTCTTGATAATAATCCCAAAAAAGGCATGAGCCCCCACTACCCCACTCAGGAAGAAATCACCGAGACCCTTGCCGAAGTGGAACGCGAAGCCACCGAACAGGGCGAGGAACTCCTGCAGATGCACTCTGGCCTGAATGAACAGAAAGTCGCCCGCCTTCTCGGACTTCTGGACTAGCATAAAACCTGCGTCACATGGCGCGGGGTTCCACGCGGAACACTTTTTTATATTCCTTATATCCCTCCCTGAAAAAAATGCCGGACATATTCTATCTGAATATTTCCGGCATTTTTTGTATCCTCTTTCGCCAGAAAAATGGCTGATCAAAAACCTGCGCATACCAGAAAACTTCCGGCTTTATCCGGAATTTTCCCTGGCCATCACCCCAGCTTGATCCCGCGATAATATATGGTAGCCTGACAATAAATCCAGCTTAAGCCCTGGCCTGGCAGGCCAGTCTTCTAAAATACAAAAACCGGCTTCTGCAGAAAGCCGGTTTAGGGGCAGGAAAATTCAGCCAGTATTAGAATTGCATACGCGCAATTTCCTTATATGCTTCAAGAATCTTGCCACGCACAGCGCTTGTCAATTTCATCGCCATGCTTGATTTTTGCATTGTTACCATCAGTTCGTGAACATTCTGATTTTTCCCGGAGGCAAATTCGTCTATGGCTTTTGCCTTTGCGGTCTCAAGCTCATTTACCTGATTGAGTGAATTCTTTATTGTATTTGTAAAACTGTTGTCCGGCGCCACCGGGACATGTTTGCGCTCGGCATACTGAATAAAATCCGCGCGCGCGCCAAAATTTTCGTGTTTGTCAACCCTGTCACGCAAAAGTGACTGGTCCAGAGTGCGGGAAAAAAGACTCTGCTTGGATACGGGCGAACCCTGTTTGAGTGAATTTTCCACTTTATTAAAATGAGCCACCGCATCGGAATAAGCTCTTAATCCTGTTGACTGAATATTCATTTCCTGCTCCTTATCCTGTAAAATCTATATATTATGGCTTGCCTATTTCAAGGGCCTTGTTGAACATGCCTTTAAGGGCTTCGGCTGTGGTTATGTTGGCTTCATAATTGCGCTGGGCAGTCATAAGATTGGCCATTTCTTCCACCACATTTATATCCGGATATGACACGTATCCTTCCTGGTTGGCATCCGGATGACCAGGCTCATATACCTGCTTGAGAGGACGGGTATCCTGGGTGACTCCCAAAACCCTCACTCCTTTCAGTTCCCGATCGAGCGCGCTGCGCATATGCACAGAAAAAGGATCGTCAACATCGGTGGAAGCCTGTACTACGGAACGCCTTCTGTATGGGCCGCCCTGGGCTGTTCTTGTTGTCTTGGCATTGGCCAGGTTCATTGCTATTGTATTTATACGTGTGCGATCCGCGCTTAAGCCGGATGCGCTTATATCGAGAGCTGTAAGAAAATCCATTTTAAACCTCCGGTTATTGCTGCTTGGAGTCCTGAATTATAGAGGACAGGCCTTCAAACTGTTTGCTCAAAATCTGGGTCATAGCATTGTACTGTAACTGATTTTTAGCGTGTTTTGTCATTTCCTTGTCCCGGTTCACACGGTCTTCGCCATGAATCTGACGGGGTTTGAACTGCTTTGACCATTCGGGGCCAAAATTATCGGGATTGAAGGTAGCGGGCATATGACCCTTGCTTGTTGTCGCCATCCGGCCTTTCATGTCCAGACCAAGCGCAGACTGTAATTCTTTTTCAAAAGTAAGTTCCCGGGGCTTGTA
>CAYNKM010000129.1:0-5465 GCA_964397795.1 uncultured Desulfovibrio sp.
ATTTCCTCAAAAATTCTCTTTAATTGAAGGAGCAGAAAGGAAGGAAGCCAAATCGGCCGCTTCCTGTATATAACCGGAAGCTCCGAGCCTGCTGTTTGCTAGCCGTTTGCCCAATTCCACGGCAGGCTGATCCACCGGGTTAATTTCCATAAGCCAGCCGCTGAAGATGGTGGCGGTTTCCAGAAGCATCATCATGGATCCAGCTGAATATTCCGACAGTTCTCCAATATGCATATTGATCAGGGGAATTCCGCTCTTGCATAAGGCCATGCGCGTTCCCAGAGCTTCCGCCTCAAGCAGGGCGCCAAAGGCCTTGCCCCGTAACCAGGCCCATTTTTCAGGCAAATCCTGACCAAAGATTCGTCCTTTTTCTGTTTCATTTCCGGTTACAAAAATGCAGCCCTTATTGCGCGGGCCATCCAGAAACATCTGATTTATTGAATGCTGATCCGTCACTCCGGTCGCGGGTACGGGCATGGTGCCCCTGCCATCCTTGCCAAGACTTTCTGCCCAGAGCTGGGCAAACCACTGTCCATATGCCGCCCATTGTGGAATATAGCAGAAAAAGATTAATTCGCTATACTGTTTATTTTCCAATGCCGTTGTCCAGCATGCAAGGGAAAATGAAGTATGTTTGGCCAGGTTTTGGGGATTTTCCACTAGCGGACGGGCTACGGCATAAGCCCCATCCAGGAAAGCTTTCCAGTTCATTCCGATAAAACCAGCGGGGAGGAGACCTACCGCGGAGAGGGCGGAGTAGCGGCCGCCCAGATAATCCGGCACTTCCAGGGAAGCCAGGGCTTTTTCCACAGCTTCCTGTCTTAAAAAGCCATTATTCGCGTCAGTCACTACAATCATTTGCTCTGTCCAGGATGAACCCCGAGCTTTTATCAGCCATTCCCGGACGAGAAAATATTGAGATAATGTTTCTATCGTGCCACCTGATTTACTGATACAAACCACAACAGTTCTGGCTGGATCGAGATTATTCAGCATGCCCTCGAACTGGGAAGGACCAACGTTGTCCGCAATCCAGAGCCAGGGTCCCTTATATCCTGGTCCATCCTGGCCTGGCGCAAATGCCTTTTGCATCGCCCTTGCTCCCAGGGCAGAACCGCCAATGCCAAGAACAAGCATATTATCATACTTTTTAATTTTATCCAGCAGTGGGGGAAGATCCTTTTCCAGTTTTTCCCTGTAGGGCATGGTTAAAAAGGGCAAAATACCCGCATCCATTTCTTTTTTTAATCTTTCGCCAAGCGAAGACGCTTTTTTTGCCAGTTCTTGAGTGTCAGAGCTGGAGATTCTGCCTGTGTAGGCATTTGCCCATTCAAGATAATTTGCCATGTTTTTCTCCCTGAAAGTTAAATAAGGTAAAATAAGGAAATACTTTATTTCATATCAATCAAATCATTGGTGGAAGGATTAATATTATCTGGAATCATAAGGCACAATTTTCCTTTGTGCCAATCTTCAGTTGTGGCGGTTCCGATAATTTCTCCTTCCGGGTTCAGAATTTTACATCTGGTTCCTTTTTTAGGTAAACATATTTTGGGAATCAGACACCAGATCTTTTTTGACGCAATATCGATTCGATAAATTTCATAAAGACCAAGTTTTCTTAAAGCGTTGGAGTACTTCATGCCAAAGAGATAAGTCCCCATCCCTGAAGCAAGGGCAAGCGCGCCCAGGGAGGCGGCAATAATAAAAGCATTCAAACCTAGAAAGCGGAAGATAAAAGAAAGGGAGTTTTCCCTTTCTTCGTCAGTATTATCATACAGGTTTATATAATATTTTTGAATATTTTTGGAAGGAGAACCCCGAAAGGACAGGGTAAAAATATACTGGCCGCTTTTGGCTCCGGGCAGGGCGGTCAGAGTTCCCCGCCACATGCCGCTGCCAAACCAGTATCCGGTAAAAAAACCTTCGAATATAAATTCCACGGGAGCGTGTTCGGGAGACCAGTTTATAAGGATGTCGCTTCTGACAGGATTTTTAATGGGACATGGCCCCGAAATTTGCAAATCAATTCCAGGCAAGAGGGTTAAAACTTCCGCTCCCGTCCTCATTCTGTCCTGCAAGCCATCAAAAAGCGAAAGAAGGGTGAGAGCAAAAAAAATTGCGCTACAAGAACCCAAAATGCGCTGGCATTTCCGGTTTAAGCATGCCTTTTTCCATAATTGGTTATCATTATTTAAAACCATATGGACAGTTTATCCAGAACATGTCCTGGCTACAAGAATAAAAATTGAACAGGCAAATTTATTAAAAGGAAGATATTTCATAGACAATATGGCGTATTAACGCATAAAATGTGAATTTGCATTTCAAGTTTTTATAAAAAATAAATCTAGTTCAAGGAGATAATCATGCGTCTTGATCCCAAAAAAAATCCGGACTGGAAAATTGCAAGGGAAGCGGAAAAAAATATGAAGAGGGGAGAACAGCTTGCAGAAGAATTGGGACTTAAGGCGGATGAATATCTACCTTACGGTCACTATTTTGGCAAGATCGATCAGTCCCTGGCGCTTAATAGATTAAATGACAGGCCTAATGGAAAATATATAGACGTAACGGCAATTACGCCCACACCGCTTGGAGAAGGAAAATCCACAAGCACTATTGGTCTGCTTGAAGGACTGGGCAAGAGGGGAAAAAGAGCCACGGCCGCCATCAGGCAGCCTTCCGCTGGTCCAACCATGGGAATGAAGGGTTCTGCCGCTGGGGGAGGCCTAGCGCAATGCATTCCCCTGGCGCCATATTCGCTTAATTTTACTGGCGATATTCACGCCATTGGCTCTGCCCACAATCTCGCAATGACGGCATTGACTGCCCGAATGCAGCATGAAAGAAATTATGATGATGAAAAATTATTAAAGCTTTCGGGTATGAAACGTCTGAATATAGATCCCACTCAAATAAACATGGGCTGGGCTCTTGATTTTTGCGCCCAGGCCTTGCGCAATATCATTATTGGAATTGAAAGCGATGGACGGAATAATGATGGTTTCATGATGAGATCCCATGTTAATATAACCGTGGCAAGCGAAGTCATGTCAATTCTTTCCCTGTGCAAGGATCTTGAAGACTTGCGCAGGAGAATAGGAAAAATAGTGTTGGCCATGGATAAAAGCGGAAAACCTGTGACAACTGAAGATCTGGAAGTGGCGGGCGCAATGACCGCCTGGCTTACTGAAGCCATAAAACCAAATATCATCCAGACTATTGAGGGTCAGCCGGTTCTGGTACATACCGGTCCCTTCGGCAATATCGCGCTTGGCCAGAGTTCTGTTATCGCTGATAAGGTGGGTCTTAAATTATCGGATTATCATATTACAGAATCTGGTTTTGCCGCCGATATGGGTTTTGAAAAGTTCTGGAATTTAAAGTGCCATTACAGTGACTTGAAACCTGACGCGGCGGTAGTCGTGGCCACAGTCAGGGCTCTTAAGAATCACGGTGGAGCGCCTGCTCCCCGAGCCGGTCAGCCCCTGCCCGAAGAATATATCAAGGAAAATGTGGGTCTGGTGGAAGCGGGACTTCCCAATCTTCTTCATCACATAGGGCTTGTAAAAAAGGCTGGCATTCCCCAGGTTGTCTGCATAAACCGTTTTTATACTGATAGCAAGGACGAGCTGGAAACAATACGGAAAGCCTGTGAAAGCGCTGGCGCCAAAGTTGCGATAGGCAATCACTGGGAAAAAGGGGGAGAAGGCGCGCTGGAACTGGCGGATGCCGTGATTGACGCCTGTTCTTCGGATAGCGCAAATTTCAGGCCGCTTTATGACTGGCATGCGCCCATGAAAGAACGTATTGAAAAAATCGCCACTGATGTTTACGGCGCAGATGGAGTTGATTTTGAACCCCTGGCGGAAAAAAAGCTGGCCACATTTCAGGAACGATCCGATTCAGACGAGCTGGGCGTTTGTATGGTCAAAACTCAATATTCCCTTTCTGACGATCCCGATAGAAAAGGCGCCCCCAGGGGATGGCGTCTGCATGTCAGGGATGCCCTGTTATATGGCGGCGCAGGACTGGTTTGTCCTGTCGCCGGCGATATTAGCCTGATGCCGGGCACAGGATCCCATCCGGCTTACCGGAAAATTGATGTAGATACCCAGACAGGCGAAGTCACAGGGCTGTTTTAAAATTCTTTTTTTTTACAAGATTTTGTAATAAAAGATTTTAAAAAGTCAGTAATAAGGACAGATATTGAATATGGCAGAAGATTATTTGAATGAAGGAAGCGATTTTTATTTTGGACTGGCTGTCCAGCAATATGCGACGGTAAATCTTGTTTTCTTTCTGGATCACTGCCCTTATTCGCAAATAAAGGCTCTGTGTGTTGGCGTTAAAAAAGGTTATCTGGTTACCAAAGTCGCGCTTGAAAAAATTCAGAACAATCAGATAATATGGGGTTCGGAAGTAAATGGCTATTTTACGGTGCGGGACGTTAATCTGGTTCATTGCCACTTTAAAAGTCGATTGATCAGGATGTACACCGCGCCGGCAAATGCCATGTTCCTTGTATTTCCCCTGCCGCGCTATGTGGATTTCAATCAGCAGAGATTCAGTCGCCGGGTCAGGCCCGAAAAAGATTTGTTAAAAAACCTGAATATATGGCATGGGGAATTGCAAGGGGGAGATATTGAGAATTTGCCCCAGCTTCGATGGATTAATCTGGCCAATCAGAACTGCGAAATTGGAGATATTTCCGCCAATGGGCTAATGCTTGAAGTCCCCGGGCAAAGTCCCTTTGCTCCCAGAATTAATATTAATGACAGGATCCTTGTGCGAGGCGACTTCGGCACGCCTGGAAAGGCCCTTTTGCTTTTTATTATAGGCTCAATAGTGCGGAAAATGTCTGACCCGGAAGATGAGGAACAACTGGATATAGGCTGTTCCTTTCTCAACTGGCGAAGAGTGGATGATACCAGGAATACCTCCTGGATCCGGTGTGATCCGCTGGAAGGAATTGGCGCGGTATCTCAATGGATTTCACGAAACTTTCGCAGCATGCAGGTGTGAAAGTTGCCGGAACATGGGCTTTTTATTCCACAAGTATCCGGCTGGCCAGGGATTTGAAAGATCGGATATTCGGGATAAAAACTTATTTTGGTAGCGGAAAGGGGAGAAATGGGAAAATAATCATTACAAGATGTCTCAAAATCAAATTATTATTTGATTTTGAGAAGATCATTCGCCAAAAAACGTCGTTTTTGGCTCATTTTCGACGCTTATCGCGTCGCGCTATACTATCGCATAGCGTTATAAGCCATTTATGAGATGGCTTCTATAACTTATCGCTCATCTTTCCTTGAAAGTCTGGCGTTCAATATTATTCAAGCCCATAGCTGGGGATGGATTTGCCCAATTCTGAATAGGCGGTAGAATGGAAGGCAATTTTGAGTTAGAGCAGTTTGCTTTTAACTTTATGAATAGCCACACGCCTTATACCAATTATT